>JAZSGT010000035.1:0-5180 GCA_045532865.1 Alphaproteobacteria bacterium | reverse complement strand
ATTTTGTTTTTTTTCTTCTTCAAACTCTTTTTCTAAGCTTTTATTATGATCTCTAATCCATTTTTGTCGTTCACGTTCTTTTTCAATTTCATACGCATCCATGAAATCCTCCATTTAGTTGTATGTTTTTTTATTTTGCTTAAAAAAAAGACTACAAGCTTTTGAAAAGCTGTAGTCTATTAATTGAATGGTTGAATCTCTCATATGAATCAAAAAACAATACGTATCCCATAAAGGGTAGGTTAGAAAAATAAAAAATGTTTTTTGTTCAAAAAGTATCATGTGTTGCTCTTTTGATATCCATTGTTGAGCTAAATTTTTTAGACCATAGCACATTTTAAATAGTGTGTCAATAACAAAAAATAGAAAAAAACATCGACTAAATTAAAGTGGTATTTTTATGTTAAGTATTATCACAGTCTTGTTTTTTGTTTGCTCGTTTAGATAAGTGTTTGTTATATTTTTGTTTTACAAAAAAAGAAGATTATGCTACAATAAAAAGGATGGATTTTGTTTTTTTGAGGGGGATAAAATGCGAATTCCAACACGTCAAGAAGTTGATCAAGAAATTATTGATTTTTCATTTTACCTAATTCAGCGAGGGGAAAGTGGGCATAGATCTGGTTGTAAAACAGAACAATACAGATGTTCAAGTGGTGTTCTAACAATTGGATATGGTACAGCTCTTGAAAGGCCTCACAGTCATATCAATTATCCTAATGAAAAAATTGATGAAGCAACAGCTGTTTATTTGGCTAGAGCTGAAATGCGTAATAAATTATACCAAAAGTGTCGTAATTTTTTTCCCACACGTCCAGGGATGATGAGGCATGCTTGCTTTGATACGATGCTTCCTTGTCATCAAGCGCTTGTTTTAGATCTGGCATATCAAGGTCTTTTGACTTCAGAATTTGCTGATGCACTTAAAAATAATGATATTGTAACTGCACTTTCTATTGTGTCTAATAATGATAATGTGGAACGTTCAGCCGTTCGTGCCAGAGCGCTTTCTATGGGTGAAAAGGTCAGAATGTACAAGGATCTTTATCCAAACAAAAATCCTGAAGTTGCAGCCCGTGAAATTACCCAAGAATTTATCAGTCAAAATATTGGTAAAGTAGGCGATCAAGAAGTAACGCGGGATGAGATTGCTCTTTTATATCGCTCTTGTATGGCTGTTTATAATGTGCCTGTTACAAGACAACAGGTTGAAAATTTTGCAAATTCGTTTCGCACAGTGGCTGTGGGACGACAAGGGATAGGGGATCCAAATCGTTTACCCACTACCAATTTGGTCAGCGATGAACAAGCGATTGAATATACAACACCAGCCAATAACAGAAATAATCCTAGAGATGGATTTAACAAGGACGGAACAAAGACAGTTGGTTTTGAAACGCTTCAAGAAGGGTATAACGCTTTAGTAGGTCGTTTGAAAAATTTGGCTTCAAAGGGAGAATATACACCTTTAGAGTTATGGATAGCATTCACTGGGGTAAGTAAAAATATGTCCGGTATTCCTTTAATGGAACGTATGCGTGAAAAAGGTGTTTGGGTTGATGAAAATACAAAAATTAATTTAAATGATCCTCAGGTTCTTGAGGCTGTTGCCTTATCCATTTCTGAAATGAACAACGGAGGTTATCCATTAGGGGGTAAACAAAAAGCGATTGAATATATTGCAGCTGCAGCTGGATATGATCCAACCAAAATTAGGCGTTTAAGATATCGGCCAAGTAGTCCTCGAACTTTGTCTCGAGCTTCTTCTGGCATTCCTCCTTATATTGATTTAGAAACATTATCAGCTAAAAAGACAACGGAACAAAAGTGGCGTTATGTGGAACAACGTATCAAAGAAGAAAAAAAAGCTGAAGAAGCTCGAAAAAGAAGAGAAAAAGAAACGGCAAAAAATCAAAGACGAAGTTCTCAACAAGGGGCTAAAAAGAATGGTTCATCCAAATCATCTGATCCAACATATGTTGACCCTAAACCAGAAAATAACAATCCAGGAAGAATTTGGTCAAAAGGAAAACATGTTCGATATGCAAGTGTTTCAGAAGGATATGGCGCATTAACAAGTATCTTATACAAAAATCATGATGGACGAACAGCTCTTGAGCTTGTCCAAAAGCTTATGGGTGGCAAAACCTCTCATGCAAAAGAGCTTTTAAAGTATTTGCGTGAAAATGGTGTTGATATCAAGGATATTAATACAAAACTGGATTTAAAAGATCCCAAAATATTAAAAGCCGTTGTACTTTCATATACCCAGCTAAGACATAAGGGTAAATTTTTAGGGGGCAGGGCGTGTGCTGAAGAAGCTGTTTCAAAAAAAATTCAAGAATTACTCCCTCAAAATGACGGGGTAACGGTTGTTGTGGAACAGTCAACTTCTGATGCAACAAGAAGTCTTGCTTTTGCAGGGCATGGGGTTTCTTCATCTGTATCTGTTGAAAAAGATCCATTCACACGTTAGATTAGTTAAAATTCAATAAAATTAAGGTGTTATCTCTTTTCTTTAAAGGTAATTTTGCCTTCTTTCTTCCTGCCTTGTTATATGGCTAAAAATAATAAGGGAAAGAAAAAATTTAAAAAAATGACCTTTTTTTAGAAAATTTATTACAAAATATCAAAAGTATGGTACAATTATATTTAAATGGACTCTTCAAAGGGGATTATTCAAATCATACTGGACTTGCGTCAATGAAATATAAATTTTAAAGTTTATTTTGTTTTTGAAAAGATGTTCTTTTAGTTTAAACAGATTTTGAATGTATTAAATTTTGTTTGCAGTGTTGGCTGTTTTTTTTAATGGCTTTTAATTGAGCAAAAAGGGGGATTTTATTGTTTTGAATAATTTGCTCGCTCTAAAACGCTATTTATTTTTGATTGTTTTGTGAATTATTCATTTGTTTTCAATATATAATTTGTTGCTGTGTAAAAAAATCGAAAGATTTTTTGTTATTTTATTTCAAGCCACTCGCTAACTCGGGGCCAGTTAAATCTGTTGTTCGCAAGGCGCACCGAACCCTCCCTAAGTTCTCAACCCTTGCGCACCTCAACTGTTTATAAAACCCCCCCCATGAAGGGTGGTGTTTTTTATAAATGGTGAGGGGTATCTTGCCGAACGCGAGCCCCTGTTTTAATCTTTATAAAAATTATCTTCTGTTTTTCCTTCCTTTTTTTATGTTGATATGCTATCCTCTTTTTCAGGAGACATAGAATGAAACACCTATTGCGTCCATTGAAACAAAACGAACCAAAAGATGTCTACCTTCTTTTTCAAGCAATTCCAGCCAAAGAAGAAGGGTTTGATAATGACGCGTATGGCTTATCAAAAACAGATTTTAAAGAATTTATCAAACATAGCATGGACTGGTCAAAGGGAATTGGACTTGATAAGGGCTATTCAAGTCATACTATTTATGTATTTTTCGTTGATGGTAAGCCTGTTGGTATATCCAAAATCCGCACATATTCCGATAATTCTTTATTAAGGCGAGGCGGTCATATCGGCTGTGCAATTAATCCTATCCTTAGAGGGAAAGGCTATGGGACTTTATTAATGAAAGAAACAATAAAAGAAGCACACAGAAAAGGATTAAAAGATATTCTTATAGGTTGTTACAGTGATAATTTACCATCTGTTCATATAATTGAAAAAAATGGTGGTATTTTAGAAGAAGATAAAAGTAACATTTCGTGGTATTGGATAAAGCCCAAAAAACCAAGAAGATCCCCAAAAATGTGAGATGCAATATAACCAAGCAACAAGAAGAAACATTGAAATATTTTCTAAAATGGATGTTTTAAGGCAGAAAGAAGGAAGATAATGGAACAATGGGATCTATATGATGAAAACCGGAATTTGACACAATTGAGCGTTGAACGTGGCGAAACTATTCTGGATGGACTGCGGCATTTATCAGTCCATATTTGGATTGTAAATTCTAAACATGAGTTTTTAATCCAAAAACGTTCAGCAAACAAGAAAAAATTTCCAAATATGTGGTCGATGACAGGGGGAGCTATCCTTAAAGGAGAAAGTTCAGCTGAAGGTGCCATCAGAGAAGTGTCAGAAGAACTTGGTATTGCCCTAAATATGCATGATGCTGCTATCGTTCATACAATTTTACGAAAAGATAATTTTGTTGATGTTTGGTTGGTGCATCAAGATTTTGATATTTCTCAAGTAAAAAAACAAGATGAAGAGGTTTCAGAGATTAAGTGGGCAAGTATTGATGAAATTAATACTTTAATTCAGAATAATCTTTTTACACCAAGTGTATTAGACGGTTTGTCTGCTATCCTAAAAAAATGTGAAATGTAATAAAATCAGCTACTTTCGTGATTGTGAGTTCGATTGCCCACAAAAATTGATGCTTTTTGCATTGAGCCCAATGTAAATTGGCTGGCACACAATTTATCCCTCATTACATTCGGGACCGCCTCTGGCGTCCTGTCTACGGGGCACAATGCACCCCTTGCCACCGAACCAGCTTAACTGCTTGTAAATAAAAGAAAAAGTCGCCTTTTCAGACGACTTGTTCAAAATGGTGAGCGCGCTGGGATAGAAAGTCGCATAAATGCTCCTTTCGGCACGCAACCACTCGCTCGGAACTGTTGTTCCGTCTCGTGGGCTATCGCCTCGAACCCCTGGGTTCTCAACCCTTGCGCACCTCAACTGTTTATAAAAAAACCACCCATGAAGGGTGGGATTAAAAAAGGGACAGAGCAGAGGGGTGTTTTAAAATGCGCTGGGATTGTAAATTGGCTTCGCACAATTTATCCCTTGGTTTGTTTCACAAATCCGTGAGACGCCTTTTTTACATTTGTAAAAACAGGCTCTCTCACTCGGTAAATTTCATCTACCTCGTTCGCCGAACGTGGGTTCTTATCAATAAAGCACAAAGATGTAATTTATTTTATTGTGGTGTAACTCACTTTGTATTTTGTTAATAAATTACATTGATAACATCTTCCTACTTTTGAGGGAAGGGTTTATTTATCTCTTGTAACAATGACTTCCGACTTCAAGGGAGGTTTTAAATAAATTACATTTGGATAAATTCAGTTCAAAAGATGTTGATAAATATTTTAAATCTAATTTTGCAAAATTTTCTAAATTAAGTAAATTTAAGAATAATTATTCTGCCAATATAATTTATTGAATGTAATTT
>JAZSGT010000036.1:0-19538 GCA_045532865.1 Alphaproteobacteria bacterium | reverse complement strand
AAAAATAAAAAATTATTTACTTAATTGAATTAATTCTACCATTACTTTAATAAATTTTTCAAACTCTTTTTCATCATTTAATAATTTTTGAACAAATAAAATCTTATTTCGAGCCCAATTTGGTATGCTCTCAAACTCAACTTTTTTAGTCCATTCAACCAAAGACGTATTCATATGTGCGGTTCTAATAAAATTAAATTCTTTATTTTCAAAAACAGCTGGTTTAAAAGCTTTACCAAAATGGCGTTCTAACGACATATAAAAAATAATATCCTCTGCCAAACTAACTGGTAAAACCCCAAAAAAAGCCTCTTTAGATTTTCGCCATAAATCCATTTTAAACACATGAATTGCTCCATCATATGAAATGGGAGGCAAAGCCATTGTAATGAGCTTTGAATATCTATCTTTTATAAGATTTGTTATCCCATCTATTTGCCTTGAATTATAAAGTTCTTGGGCTTTGTTTAAATTTGGAACCCAAAAACCATTTGCTTTTTGATAAAATCCTATATCATTTATACCAAGTAAGGGCTCTTTTCCTTTTTCATCAAAACAACATGTCAACCATTTAGCAATTCGAATAAAACTCTTATCCTTTAGTTCTTGAGCCATTTGCTCAAAATACCCTCCACTTCTAAAATCATCATCGTCAGCATAACAAACTACATCAGCTGGGCCAAAAACTTCTTCTAACGCTGCAAGAGCCATGTTTCGTTTCATACCAATACTAGGTCTCTCAGCCAAAAAATGATCCAAAAGCGTTGCCTTTCTTGGATACCAATCATCCCAAGGAATAAAATAACTCCAAGCAGAAACCAATTCTTTAATCTTTTCAAAATCTTTATGTTCCGGTGTTATACAAAAATCAAGCATTTTTGGCAAGTTAGTGGTATACTTTTGTAGTGCAACATTCTTTGTTGGAACATGCAAATATAATATGTTTTGATACACCATCTTTTCTTCTTGAAACAAACAGATTGGTTCACTTGATGAATCAATAATACACAATCTTAAATTTTCTTTCCCAATCACATCTTGAATCAAATGATACGTCGCTATTAAACGCATTTTCGCCCCAACACCTTCTCGATATGTTGGACAAACAATATTTATTTTTTGCATCTAAACCCTCCAAAAGACACAAATAACTTATTTGTGATTATATCAAAAAAGGAGCCTTTATTCAAGAGATAACTTGACTTTCATATACCTATTTCTATAATAGTTCTATCACAGCAAAAAGGAGAACTATATGACTTATATTGAAAAAATTTCAACACCTAAAGATATCAAATCTTTTTCTTCACAAGAACTTGAAACATTAGCGCAAGAAATAAGAACTGCCATTTTAAATCGCAATAGTACATTGGGTGGACATGTTGGTCCAAATCTTGGCATTGTAGAAGTTGCTATTGCATTGCATAAAACATTTAACTCCCCTGTTGATAAAATTATATGGGATGTTTCCCACCAATGCTACGCTCATAAAATTTTAACAGGAAGGAAAGAAGGCTTTTTAACTGAAGAAGGTATGCAAAAAATATCAGGCTATACCAACCCAGATGAAAGCCAGCATGATCATTTTAAAATTGGTCATACATCAACTTCTGTCTCTTTAGCAACAGGTCTTGCAAAAGCCAGAGATTTAAAAGGAGAAACGCATAATGTTATTGCCATCTTAGGTGATGGTTCTCTCTCAGGTGGTGAAGCTTTAGAAGGACTTAATAACGTCGCAACTTTAAACAGTAACATTATCATTATTTTAAACGATAATGAGATGTCAATTGCCGAAAACCAAGGTGGACTTTATACAAATTTAAGAGATTTGAGAAAATCCAACGGTCAAGCAAAAAACAATCTTTTTAAAGCATTAGGTTTTGATTACCACTACGTTGAAAATGGGAACAACTTATCTGATTTAATTGATATTTTTGAAAAAGTTAAAGACACATCAATCCCCACCCTTTTACATATTCGAACAACAAAAGGAAAAGGATATTCATTTGCTGAAGAAAACAAAGAACGCTGGCACTGGCATGTTCCTTTCAATATTGATGACGGCACTGCCAAATTCTCATTTGAAGGAGAAAATTATAACGATATTACCTATAATTTCCTACATCAAAAAATCAAGAAAGACCCTTCCATTGTCATTGTAAATGCAGGAACTCCTGGTGTTTTTGGCCTAACCAGTGAAAGAAGATCTGAACTTGGCAAAAATTATGTTGATGTTGGTATTGCTGAAGAACATGGAGTTGCCTTTTCCTCAGCACTTGCAAAGGGTGGATGTAAACCTGTTTTTATGGTTATGAGCTCTTTTGTACAGCGCACATATGATCAACTTTCACAAGATTTAGCATTGAATAATAATCCTGCAGTTATTTTGGTTGCATGGGGTGGTATTTCAGGAGCTGATATGACTCATCTTTGTACATTTGATATCCCACTCATTAGCAATATCCCAAATATTGTTTATTTAGCTCCTCAAACAAAAGAGGAATATCTTGATATGTTATCTTGGAGTTTAGAACAACAATCTCATCCTGTTGTTATTCGCATGCCAAAAGATGTAATTTCTCTAGATGAAAATTATGTTTCTTTTGATTACAGCCAACTCAATACCTATCAAGTTCAAGAAAAAGGAGAAAAAATTGCTCTTATTTCTGCTGGCAGCTTTTACACCCTTGGAAAACAAGTTTCTAATTTACTAAAAGAAAAAGGCATCACCCCTACCCTAATAAACCCACGTTATTTAACGGGTATTGATATTCATTTACTTGAAAAATTAAAAAAAGACCACTCACTTGTTATTACACTTGAAGATGGCGAATTAGACGGTGGCTTTGGTGAAAAAATCGCCAGATTTTATGCTTCTACAAACATCAAGACTCTTTGCTTTGGTGCATTTAAAGAATTCACTGATAGAGTTCCTTTGGAAGAATTATATAAGAAATATCACCTAACTCCTGAACAAATTGTTCAAGATGCATTAAACATTCTTTAAAAAGCTTAAACAACGCTTCTTTTTCTAAGAAGCGTTGTTTTTTACAAAAAGAAATCCACCAGCTAAAAGCTAGTGGATTTCTTTTTTTTAAACGAGATTATTTATCTTTCTTTTTATTCTCAACATTTTCATCTTCGTCTTTTGTTTTTCTATCCCGTTGGTGGTATTGTTTCTCCTCCGGTTTCTTTTCAAATTCTTCGATACCGTATTTATCCCATTTCAAAATCAACTCTGTATCATCAAATTTCACAATAGATGCAAAATCAGTGAACTTACCTTCAACGTCACGAGAAACTCGATATTTTGAAATCTGAGTAAGAACATCTTCCCAATAACGGTGTTTAACTGAAATTTTAACCTCTTTAAAGGATTGTCTTTCTTTCATCAATTCTTCATCATATTCCAAAATTAAAAACCCATCAATATTTTTAATCTTTTCTTTCAAAATCGCAACATCAGGGTTATTTTTAGCTGAAGATTCAATTGTTTTCATAAATGGTTGATCGATTAAATAGAAATAGCTTTTATCACTAACATATCCTGACAAAATTTCTTCTTTTGTCTTGTCAATCAATTTATGTGTTTTCTTTGATGGACGATTTAAGAAACCATAATTTACATTTTTACGGTGCTTAATTGCCCAACGCCACATGTGACGATAATTTTCATTATGCGCAAAAATAAACACATTTGGATATTGTTTATCCAATCTTTCCCATTCTTTAGAAACCATTGGTAATGGTTCTTTTGGAGAAATATAAATAAAATCATGCTTTGATTTATATGTTGGATATAAATCCCAAATTTGAACACACAACAAAAGAGGTAAGAAAACCAATGCCCCTTTTGGGTATTTTTGAACAAACGTCTTGATAATAAAGAAAGCAAGCAAATACCAAACAGGCCAGAAAAAGCGCCCTGAATAACGGAACACATTCCCCAACCAATTAATAACCTCCCCTGGTTTATAATCAAGAATAACAGCCGTTCCTAACTTCACTTGTGAAGATAAAGCAAACAAAGTCAACCCTAACAATAAAATAGCAAGTGGATAGTGGCGTTTTAAATTTTCCCCAGCGAACAATCGTTTCACGGATGGGAAACAAATGCAAAGCAATATTAATAAACCAAAGCCAAAATAGTTATCTGCATCAAAATCAGCTGAAGGTGTCAAACTTGAAAAAACACGTGACTGACTCCAAATAGGGTTAAAAAGAGCTGTTAAATTCAAACTTAAACCTCTCCAACCTCCACTTGCTAAATTTTGCTCAGTAGAAACCATCCCCAATAAATAGAACCAAAATAAAAATACACCAGTCAAAAAGAGAAGTCCTTTTATAACAGTTGTAAATTTAATCTGCTTTTCAATCCAGTATTTTTGATAAATCAAAATAGCAAAAAAGCCTGAAATAATTGGCAAAAAGTATGGACATGTTAAAATTGCAAATGAGAATAACACACCCATCCAAATCCATTCTTTTTTTGTCAAACGGTTATTTAAATACAGCAACAAAGTAAATAATACAATAAAGTGACACATCAAATTAATGTGTACAAAAACACGCATCATCATAATTGGTGCTGAAACAAAGAATAATGCCCCTAAAACAACAAAAAACTTGTTCTTAAATGCATGACGAAAAATAAGGACTGAAGCAATTGCTTGCAAAATGTAGCAAAAGAACATCCAAACACCCACAAATTGCACTTCAGGCGACAAACCAAAAACTTTGTGCAATACTTTAAAGATAAGTGCTAATAATGGTGACCCGTCCGTTCCATGAACAGAAATACCATAAGGATACGCCAAATTCATGTGTGTGAAAATCGGCCAGCGCCACTCATCTAAGCGATAAAAAACGCTCCCTAAATAGGAAACAGTAAAGTCACCACCTTTTACAACAAAATCAGTGTTGTAAATATTTAATGATAACAATCCAAACATTAACAAATAGGCCGCAACAGTCAATCCGATTGTTACCGACATATCCCAGTTGCGCCAGATGATATTATCCTTTGCAAAAAGCTTTTTTATCATTCTTAACATGAACCCCTCTACTGTTTCAATATAGTTGTTTTTTGAATAATATATTTAGGACGACGTTTTGTTTCCATAAAAATCATCCCAATATATTCACCAATAATACCCATCATAAAAAGTTGTACACCACCTAAAATAAGCATAACGCTCATAAGTGACGCCCAACCCGTAATAACTGATCCCCCAAATAATTTTTGATACAACACATAAGCTGTAAATACACCACCTAAAAGAGCAAAAAACAATCCCAAATAAATTGCTACCCTTAATGGCTTAATGCTAAAAGACGTTGCTCCCAAAATAGCAAGAGCAACCATTTTGCTTAACGTATAAGAACTTTTTCCTTTAAATCGTTTTTCTGCTTTATAAGGAACAGCCTTTTGTTTAAACCCCATCCAAAAAACCATACCTCTTAAAAAAAGGTTCCCCTCTTGCATAGAGGCAAGCACATCAGCTGCCTTTTTATCCAACAAACGAAAATCAGCCGTTCCTTGTGGAAGTTTTAGCCCTGAAAAAAATGAGAAAACTTTATAAAACAACCAAGATGTTATCTTTTTCAAGAAACCGGCACCTTCAGTATCTTGACGAATAGTATATACGATTGAATACCCTTTTTTCCATTGTTCAATCATTTCAGTTAATAATTCAGGTGGATGTTGCAAATCAGCGTCCATTGAAATCACACAATCACCTGTTGCATATTCAAGCCCTGCTCTCAAAGCATATTGATGCCCAAAATTACGAGAAAATGAAATATAATGAATTTTCGCATTATCTATATGCCATCTTTCCAACACATCCAGTGAATTATCTTGGCTTCCATCATCTACAAAAATAACCTCATAATCATTGTATTGCTGAAGAACAGGCAAAAGCCGCTCTAACAACGGACTAATATTTTCAGCTTCATTATAAGCTGGTATCACAACTGAAACTTTAAATTTTTTCATCATGTTATATCTTCTTTTGGATACCCTACCCCATTTTAAATTAAATGTAAACAAAAAAAACGACGCCCTCAAAAAAAAGCGTCGTTTCAATTTTCATTTTGCATTAAGCCTTTGGACATTCTGCAGATTTTTCTGCATTAAATTTAATCCATTTTTCATCAGCTTCGTCTGATGAACTGATAGCACCTTGTGGACATTCTGCAATACAAACACCACAATCAATACAATCATCTGGATTAACAACGACTTGTGTTCCAGCATCATGAAAAGCTCCAACAGGACATACATCAACACATGTTTTGCATAAAACACATGAATCATTTACAACTGAAGGCATTTTCTTCTCCTTAAAAAAAATATTGAATACTAGCTCATAATACTCCTAAAAAAAAATTGTGCAAGTATTTTTTCATAAACTTTATAATTATTACCTTGACTACACTCAAAATAGGCTCTAGAATACCGAAAAAGGAGACTATTATGGCTACAAATTATAAAATTGGAGAAAAAGATTCTCGTCCTTGGGGCGAGTGGGAAACAATTGATGTAACAGAAAATTATGTGGTAAAAAGAATCATCGTTTTTCCAAACGGGAAGTTGTCCCTTCAAAAACATAATCATCGCTCAGAACATTGGATAATTACAAAAGGTGAAGGATTTGTAACTTTAAATACAAACACAAAAAAATATGTCACAAATGAACATGTTTTTATACCTGTTGGCACAATTCATCGCATTGAAAATAGATCTGAAACACCTCTTGTATTTATCGAAGTACAAACGGGTGAAATTTTGGATGAAAATGACATCATTAGATTAGAAGATATTTATAATCGCATTTAAAATTTAGACTAATAGAAAAACCTTCTAAAATGAAGATCTTTTTAATAAGTGCTAAAAATCAGGTTTTATTGCACTAGGAATACGCCAAAATTTTTCTTTATCATCTATCGGAACATAAAGCATATTATATGTTTCAACCAAAAAGCCTAATGGATTTAAAACTGTTTTTACACCATTATATGATGTACGAATAAAAATACGATACCTCAATTGCCTTGAAGTGTGTTCAACTTTACAAGAAATACATTTTTTTGAATTATCTGAACAATCACAAATTGGATTATAAGCATCAGGAATTGGCATATCAAATGTATCAATAACAGCTTCCCACAAATTTTCTTTAATCAATTTTAATTCATAAATATGCACATCTCTGACAAAACCTTTCTTGCGAGACTCCTCAAACAAATTATCAGCGCTCATACGAAATGGCATATATACTTTCTTATAATGAGAATACCCAGCAATGGGCCCACCAACATCCCAACGGGACGTCATTGTTTTGTTTTCCCACACAACGGTATGCCTATTATAAATATAATCTCTCAATAAAGATTCGGCGAATAACTCAAGAGCTTTAACATTTTTTGTTGCATATTCAGCAGGAATAAGAACCTGTCTTGAAGAATCAATGGAATATAAATTCACTACCCTGCGATTGGCAATTGAAATATCTATCCGATCAGCATTATAGGTAAAAAAACCAGCAATGGCAATCATAACTGCCATATTTAAAAAAATAAATAATGCCAACAATCTAGAAGTTTTTAAATATCTTCGTTCAGGCAATGCCCTCACTTGCATATACTCAGGATATCTTCCTAATACATCAGGTGAATCCTCTTTTGTTCGCCCAAAAAGAACTCTAAATAATCCCATTTTTCTCCCCAAAATATTAATTTTTCAATTTTTAGAATAAATAAGTTGTAAAAATAAATCAAGCTCTTTTATTCTTACCCATCAAAAAAACAGCAAAAGAAAAATTCAATTTATAAAAAAATAATTAAGGTTGACGCCTTTTTTTATAAAATTCAGGCTTTAAACGCCATTGTCCGAACTCATTTTTTTTTAAAAGTTTTTTGTTGTATAACTTATCCAATGCCTCATAAAATTCACGAGTTATCATACCACGCATAGCGCAAAAATCATCTCTCACACGTTGGTCTAAATTATAATCGTTTTTTTACACATTTCAAAATACAAATAAGTACATGAATTTTATATAAAATTCAAAAAAAAATCTTAGATTAAAATTTCTTACTTTATTTTTTCAAATCAAGAGGATTAAATACCCCTGCCGATAAGGCAATCAAGGCTTTTCGTGAATCATTAGGAGAAACTTTATTTTTCCTCTCAAATCCACATTTTTGACATTTATGTAAAATAAACTCTGATCCATTTTTAATTTCATACCCAATGGCAAACATCACACCCTTACAAGTTGATGCTCTGTCCCCAGGATTAATATCCACATGCAGTGATGACAAACACTTCGGACAATGATTTGTGTATCCATTCCCCTTGATTAAATGACCACAAACAACACACGTAAAGTCTTCTATTTTCTTTTCAAAAAGTTTTGCCATTTTAATTCTCTTGTTCAATTTTTTTGATAAAAGGAGTGAAATAAAAAAGTTCGCTCTCTTTAATCTTCACTTCCAACTTAATCACTTTTTGTGTATCATGCCGATTTAAAACTTGTGCTTTTTGATAAATTTGAGCCAACGCCTTACCCTCTGTCACAGGAATATGAAGAAGAACTGTTTTTGCATCCCTATTCAACGCTTTTTCAATACAGTTTAACAATTTTTCAAACCCCTCACCTGTATAAGCACAAATAGGACACTCTTTTTCACGCCTTGTCTTTTGCTCCAAAATCATACGTCTATCATCTTCATCAAATAAATCTATCTTATTCAAGGCTTCAATTAGCCCATCATCCACCATTTCCTTGAGCCCTAAATCAGATAAGACATTTTCCACATCAATTCGTTGCGCTCTTGAATCTTCATGATAATAATCTCTGACATGAACAACAACGTCAGCGTCTAAAACTTCTTCAAGTGTCGCTCTAAAGGCCATAACCAACTCCGTTGGTAAATCTGAAATAAAACCCACCGTATCGGACAAGATAACTTCTTGTCCTGAAGGCAACTTAATCCGGCGCATTGTAGGGTCTAAAGTGGCAAACAACATATCTTTTGCCATGACATCAGCATGTGTTAATTTGTTAAAAAGAGTTGATTTACCAGCGTTTGTGTACCCAACCAATGCCACAACTGGAAAAGGAATTTTCTTCCGTGCAGCTCGGTGAAGATGTCTTGTTTTTTTCACATCCTCTAATTCTTTTTTAATTTTGATAATATCTTCATCAATCAAACGCCTGTCAAGTTCAATCTGCGTTTCCCCAGGGCCACCTAAAAAGCCAGATCCCCCTCTTTGCCTTTCCAAGTGGGTCCAAGACCTTACAAGTCTTGATCTGGCATACGTTAAATGCGCCAATTCAACTTGTAAAACACCTTCTCTTGTCCTGGCTCTTTTACCAAAAATTTCTAAAATAAGAGCTGTTTTGTCAATAACTTTTGTATTCCACGCTTTTTCTAAATTGCGCTGTTGTAACGGCGACAACGGACACGCCATAATCACAACTTCAATATCGTTTTCTTTAATTAAAGGGGCATAATTTTCAATCGTGCCTTTTCCTATAAAAGCATTTGCTTTAATAGCACTTAAAGGAACCAATGCACTTTTAATCACATTCAAATCAATTGCCTTTGTTAAAGAAGTTACCTCCTCCAACCTGGACAAAGGTGTTCTCATATCACTTTCATTTTTTAAATACGGCAACAAAACCAACGTATTTGTCAAAAAAACTTACTCCTATACAGTTTTCCAACAAGCCTCAACAAGAGCAAATTCAATCTCCTTTGTTGGGCTTGAAATTAAATGATAGGTCAAAGTATCCTCTATTTTTGAAAAAATTGCAACCTCATTTTCTAAAAGAGCCCCTGTTTTAAACTGAATTTTTAATTCTTTTAGCTGATGGGTATTTAAAAAATCATCATCCAATCCATCTAAAATCCAAGCAGGATAGACAGCATTATTTACATGCTGATTGATATCAATATCATCTTTTCGAACTTGTAACAAAACAGCGTTATCCAACTCTTGAGGCAAAACAACTTTTTTAAATTCAGCATCAATCGCCTTTTTTTTAATCAATGTTTCATCTGACAAATACTTTTGCACAATAACGGGGCGTTTTTTATTCAAATCAATAAGCGCCCAATTACTATAGGCAGCAACTAAGACATTTCCTTCTAAATCTTTAAGTTCAAAATCACGTCTTGCTGTCATCAGGTAAGAACCAGCATGCCATGTTTCAAGAACAAACTCTTCATCTCTTTGAGGTAATCTGTTTATAACCAAATGATAACCTGTTCCAACCCAGGTCATTTGATTTTGAAGACAAAAGCTATATCCAAAACCAAATTTTTCAGCATGCAAATCAGCCATATCTTGAAACAAATTAAACAACGAACGCAATCGCATTTGATTAAATTTATCACATTCAGCACTGCGCAGACGATACTTATTTTCAAATTTATACATCTTTAACTTTCAACTCTTTCTTCTTTTAAAATATCCTTAATTTCAAGCAATCGTTTATCTTTGAGCATATTTTCAACACTCACAGGTAATTTATAGCGCCAATTAGGATATTCCATATATGTCCCAGGCAAATTAAATTGTTGTTCCATTTCAAAAACATCTTCTGGGCGAACCAACAAAATTTTGCTTTTTGTTTTTGCCAAATATTTATAAATATATGGGATAAACCAAACAGGCACTTCTTTTAATTTTAAATACGCTTCATTGGATAAAGAAACACTATATCCCTGCCTTTTAAATGCTTCAATAAAAGCAAGTTTTTCTTTCTTTCGATTTTGTTTATGCTCTTGATACTGCTCTAAAGAAATGGTCTTTTTTTCAAGTCCTAAATCCAAATCTAATTCTTTAAAAAAACCAGTATAAGAAGGTAAGTCATGTGTTCCTGTTGCAATCAAAGAACAAGGGGCATACACCTCTGGCACCAACAATCCCTGCCAATCTTGTTGATAATGCATAATCTTAAATGAAAAAGCATTTAAATTTATCATTTCATTTGAAAAACCATCTGGTGCCGTTCCCAAATCCTCGGCAATTACAACCGTTTTATTTAAATGACTTTCTAAAGCCATAATCCCTGTCAGTTCTTTAAAAGGATATTTTAAATAAGCGCCTGTAGCTCCTTGTACCCTTAAATAAAGACGCATTAGCCCAAAAGCATGGTCAATGCGAACAGCCCCGGCCCCTTTCATTGCACTTCTTATAACATCAATGAAGGCTTTAAACCCTGTTTTTTTAAGAACTCTTGGATTAAAAGGAGCCAAAGACCAATCTTGCCCATTTAAATTAAACGTATCTGGGGGCGCACCAGTTGTTACCCCTTGCATAAAGACTTCCTGATTAGACCAAACTTCAGCGCTATTATCACTCACTCCAACTGGCATATCTGTGTACAGCCCTAAAGGTAGTTTTTCAATTTTTTTCAACACACTTTGAAGTTGCTCAAAGGCAACAAATTGTTGATAACAGATACGCAAAATTGACATTTCATTGTCTTTTAAAAACTGTTTTAACTCCTTTGAATAAGGCGTTTGATATGCTTTTTTCCACTCACGCCACATCATTGATTTTTTTGTTTTTGAAGCAACATTTCTAAGCGTTTGGAAAAGAGCAAAATTTTCAAGAGCCTCCCCTTTTTCTTTGATAAAGGATTCAAAATCTCTCCCTCTTTTTGTTTTGGCAATACCTTCATCATCAAAGTGCATTTCTCTAAATTTTTTAAACAAAATTTTAAAGGCTTGTTTTTTAATTGCAGCAACCTTCTTGTAATCGACTAGCTCCCCTTCTCTTGCTTTGAAAAGATGCTCCTTAAAAATAGGACATTCTTTAAGTTCTTGAAACTCAACATTGTCCTTTGCTTCACTCACAGCTTCCATATCCACATACAATGGGTTCAAAAACAAGCGAGAAGAAGGAAAATAAGGACTGGCGTCATCTGGATTATCTTGAAACAACGCCGTCAACGGATTAACTCCAATAAATGAGGCCCCTGTTTTTAAAGCCACATCAACCATTTTTTTTAAATCTGTATAATCTCCAATTCCCCAGTTTGTATTTGATTTTAAGGAATAAAGTTGAATAGGATACCCAAATACTTTTTTTTCTCCTGCTAAAACATCAGGCATATAGCACTTATCTGGTACAATTATTAAAGAAGCTGTTTCTTCTTTATTTTTTTCTTTTAAAGAAACTTTTAACTCATGATAACCCATTTCCATTTCAAGTGCTAAACATAATTGTCTGACTTGATAAACTTTATTTCCAACAGTTTCTTCAGTTACAACTTCCAACAAATCTAAGGGAACTTCATCTTCAAATTCTTCCCCCTCTTGCGTTTTAATTTGCCAAATTAAAGAGGTATCAGCCTCTTCTTTTGGCAAACGAACATCTATCTCTAAATGCGCTTGTTCACTTTGGCTGATCAAAATTGTTTTATCAATCAGTGTTTCATACTCTTCTTTTTTCAACTTTAAAAAAGATGCCTCAATTTCTTGATCTCTATCAGCATTAAAACCCAAACTTTTTAAAATCGCTTGCTTTGATTTATCATCTGCTTTATAGGTAATGTTTGTTGTTCTATCAATAAATGAGGATAAAATCCCAACTTTTTGAGCAAGTTCATCTAATCTATCTGGATTATATGTCATTTTAGACCCCTTTCCCTTTCAAAAACAACAACACTAAATGGTGGCACTTTAAGCGTTTTCATTTTTTGTTTTTTCAAAGACTTCACTGTTGAAAAAACAAGTCGCCATTCAAAATCTCTGGTTGGAAGCGTCCATTTTATAGGTTCTTTATGTGCATTAAAAATAAAAAATAACCTATTGGAATTTTTTGTGTTTTTAATTAAGCAAGAAAGCGCTTTAACATAAAAATGCCAATCGTTTTTTGCCATAGGTTTCCCATCTGGTTTATACCAAGTACATACCTCTTCGGTGAAAAAATTGCTATGCTCCATAATAGGTCTTGAACTTCGAAAAGCCATTAGCTCTTTCACCATTTGAAGCATTTCTTTGCCTTGTGGTTTAATATGCGCCCAATCAATCCAAGAATACTCATTATCTTGTGAGTACGTATTGTTATTGCCCTTTTGCGTTGCCATAATCTCATCACCGGAACGGATCATTGGTGTTCCAAAAGAAAGAAGTAGTGTTGCCATCAAGGATTTGGCTCGATCCATTCGATTTTTTAAAATAGCTTCATCAGTTGTTTCCCCTTCCACGCCCCCATTGTAAGAAAGGTTATGGTCCGTTCCATCCTTATTATTTTCTCCATTGGCTTCGTTATGCTTGTGATTATATGAAACCAAATCATTGAGTGTAAATCCATCATGCGCTGTAATAAAATTCACAGATTCCCAAGGGCGCCTGCCTCGATATTGATAAACATCAGAAGAGGCCATTAAACGAGAAGCAAAGTCCCCAGCTTGCCCTTCATCCCCACGCCAAAAACGGCGCATTGTGTCTCTGAATTTATCATTCCATTCAGCCCATCCAGGTCTAAAAAAGCCCACTTGGTATCCACCATGGCCCAAATCCCAAGGTTCAGCAATTAACTTTAAGCGCTGTAATGTAGGGTCTTGTTGAACAGTTGATAAAAAGGCACTTTTAATACCATATTGATTATTTTCATCTCGTGCCAATGTGGTAGCTAAATCAAATCTAAATCCGTCAATTTGAATTTGATTTGCCCAGTATCTTAAAGAATCCATCACCAATTGCAACACTCGAGGGTGCCCTAAATTAAATGAAGCACCACACCCTGTTGTATCATCATAATAACGTTTATTTTCTTTATTCAATCGATAATAAACGCCATTATCTATCCCACGATAACAAAGTGTTTGCCCCATTTGGTTGCCTTCGCCTGTGTGATTATAAACAACATCTAAAATCACCTCAACGCCAGCTTCATGGAACACACGAACCATGTGCTTTAACTCATCTAAATTTGTTTTTGATGACAAATATGAAGCTTGTGGCGCCATAAAAGCAATTGGATCATAGCCCCAATAATTGGTTAACCCAAGGTCTTTTAAAAAACCACTGTTCATAAACGAAGCAATTGGCAATAATTCAACAGCACGAACACCCAAAGACTTTATATATTCCACCACTTTTTTGCTAGCCATGCCCTTAAAAGTGCCACGTAATTTTGCGTCAACTTCAGGATTTAAGGCTGTAAAACTTTTCACATGTGCTTCATAAATAATCTCTTCCGTCCAAGGAACTTTTGGTTTTTGAACCCCCTTCCAGTCAAAGGAATGCTCATCTGTGATAATTGCTTTTGGAACGTAAGGAGCCGAATCTGTTTGAGAAAATGATAAGTCTTCCTTTTTTGAAAAAGCTTGATACCCAAGCATCGCATTATGAGCCGAAATAGGCCCTGTTAAAAGTTTTGCATAAGGATCAATTAATAATTTATGAGGATTAAACCGAAGACCTTTTTCTGGCTCATAAGGGCCATAAACACGATAGCCATATAATTGCCCTGGTTTTAAATTTTCAACATATCCGTGAAAAACCTCGTCCGTATATTCTGGCAAAACGATTCTTTCTTCATTTTTCCCATTTATATCAAAAAGACACAATTCAACTTTTGTTGCTGTTGATGAAAACAAAGTAAAATTAACCCCTCGTCCATCATATGTAGCCCCTAACGGATAAGGTTCTCCTTTTAAGACAATACGGCTCATAGCTTATCCTTTCAATTTATTTTTTCTTTTTTAATTGATAAACAACTGTAGCCAATGGTGGTAAATGAACTTTTAATGCATAAGGTTTAAAGTTCCATCCCTCACCTGTTTCAATTTCCCCTTTATTTTCAATTCCTGAACCAAAAAATTCACGCGAATCTGAATTTAAAACTTCCTCATAAACGCCAGCCTCATTCACACCAATTTTATAATTTTCTCTTGGAACAGGCGTGAAGTTGCATGCAACAATCAAACTATTACCCTTTTTATCTTTTCTCATAAATGAAAAACAAGAGTTGTTTGCATCTGAGCCATCAATCCACTCAAAGCCAGCGCTCTCAAAATCATAATCAGATAATTCTTTATGAGAAACATAAAAATTATTCAATGTCTTAACAAAGCGTTGCAAGGCTTTATGACTTTCATTCATTGTCAAGCCCCAATCCAAACTGTCAGCATAATTCCACTCTCTTTGAACGCCTAACTCATTCCCCATGAACAAGAGCTTTTTCCCAGGATGCATGAACATATAAGCATAATAAAGTCTTAAATTTGCCATTTTTTGCCAATGATCTCCTGGAACTTTATCATACATAGGACCTTTCCCATGAACAACCTCATCATGTGAAATTGGAAGCGTAAAATTTTCATTAAAAGCATAAAGCATTGAAAATGTTAATTCATTATGGTGATATTGTCTATAAATTGAATCATAACCAATATACCTCAGTGTGTCATGCATCCAACCCATATTCCATTTATAACCAAATCCTAGTCCACCAATATATGTTGGCTTTGAAACCATTGGCCAAGCTGTTGATTCTTCTGCAAATGTTGTATACCCTGCATTTTCACCATAAACAAGCTCATTGAGTTTTCGAAGGAAGTTAATCGCATCAATATTTTCTCTTCCCCCATAACGGTTTGGAATCCACTCCCCTTCTTTTCTTGAGTAATCAAGATAGAGCATACTGGCAACAGCATCCACTCTCAAGGCATCAATATGATACTCCCTAAGCCAAAATAATGCATTCGCATGCAAGAAATTGGAAACCTCATTTCTTGAATAATTATAGATTTTTGTTCCCCAATCTTTATGTTCTCCTTGACGAGGGTCAGCATGTTCATAAAGCGCCGTTCCATCAAATTCGCACAATCCAAATGCATCTTTAGGAAAATGCGCAGGTACCCAATCCATAATCACCCCTATTCCAGCCTGATGTAACTTGTCAATCATATACTTAAAATCATCAGGAGAACCATACCTACTCGTTGGCGCATACATACCTGTTACTTGATACCCCCAAGAACCATCAAATGGATATTCTGAAAGAGGCAAAAATTCCACATGCGTAAAGCCCATTTCTTTAACATAAGCTGGCAATTCTTCTGCCATTTCACGATATGTTAACCAGCGATTTTCTTCCATAGAATTACGTCGCCAAGACCCCAAGTGAACCTCATAAATTGAAATAGGTGCATCCAAAGCATTTGCGCTATATCTTTTTGTAGCACACCACTCGTTATCATTCCATTCATATTTTTTAGAATTAAACACAAGAGTCCCTGTTTTAGGACGCATTTCAAAAGCTTTCCCATAAGGGTCAATTTTCAACGGCAATAAATCCCCATTAGCACCAATGATTTCATATTTATAAATTGTCCATTCTGGCAAGTGTGGAATAAAAATTTCCCACACACCCGAAGAACCACGAGGACGCATCATATGCCTGCGCCCATCCCAATCATTAAAGTTCCCAACAACACTTACCCGTTTTGCATTTGGTGCCCAAACAGCAAAACTCACACCCAAAACACCTTGATGCGTTATAAGTTGAGAACCCAATTTTTCATAAATATCCTTATGATTTCCTTCATTAAACAAATATAAATCCATATCCCCTAACACAGGCCAGAAACGATAGGCATCTTCTGTTTCATAAGTTTCACCACTATAAAGTGTAATTTTAAAATAATAAGCAAAAAATTCTGTTTCATCAGGAAATGCCATTTCAAACAAACCATTTTGATGAATTTTTTTCATCTCAATAACTTCTTTTGTTTCAACACGAACAAGTTCCACCTTCTTTGCTTGTGGTTGGAATGTGCGAACATATAAAAATGGTGTTAAAATGTTTTTTGAACAAAGGTGCATTCCAAGAACAGAAAAAGGATCACCTTGAAAATGTCCAGAACATAACGCATTCATTTCATCTGATGTCATAAAATTCATTTTAGTCCCCTATTTTTGTTATAAATTACTTTTATATAACATTGTTTTTTTAAAAAAGAAAAGCAAAAAGTTGTGTTTTTTTTATTTTATTAAAACTCTTTTAGTAAGTCATTCACAAATATATACTTTTTTAAAGATAAAAAAATTTCTTGCATTCCCTTAAAAAAAGTGTTAAACATTTGGCGAATAAAAATCAAAATGGGTTCCATAACTTAAGTATTTAAGATATGGTTTTTAATTAACTAACAAGCAAAGGAAAAACTAATGACAAAATGGGTTTATACTTTTGGTGATGGCGTTGCAGAAGGCGATGCTTCAATGAAAAACTTGTTGGGTGGTAAAGGTGCTAACTTGGCTGAAATGAGCCGTGTTGGTGTTCCTGTTCCTCCAGGTTTTACAATCACAACAGAAGTTTGTACATATTATTACGCAAACAATCATTCTTATCCAACAGAATTAAAAGATCAAGTTTTAGCAGCACTTGCTGGCATTGAATCAAAAATGGGCAGCAAATTTGGTGATCCTAAAAACCCACTTTTATTCTCCGTTCGTTCAGGTGCTCGTGTTTCTATGCCTGGTATGATGGATACAGTTTTAAACCTTGGTTTAAATGATGAAACAGTTGTTGGTTTGGCTGAACGCTCAGGTAATGCAAAATTTGCTTATGACAGCTATCGCCGTTTCATTCAAATGTATGCTGACGTTGTTATGGGTGTTCCCAGCTCAAAATTTGAAGCTGTTTTAGATCGTGTTCGTGAAGAAAACGGCTATCAATTTGACAACCAAATGACAGTTGAACAATTAAAAGAAGTTATTAAAGAATACAAAGAAATCTGTGTTAACGATGGTCACCCTCTTCCACAAGATCCATTTGAACAACTTTGGGGTGGTATCGGCGCTGTGTTCTCTTCTTGGATGGTTGACCGTGCTATCTACTACCGTAAACTGAACAACATCCCTGGTGATTGGGGTACAGCTGTTAACGTTCAAACAATGGTTTTCGGTAACTATGGCGATACATCAGCTACAGGTGTTTGCTTCTCACGTGACCCAGCAACTGGTGAAAACTATTTCTATGGTGAATATCTTAAAAATGCTCAAGGTGAAGACGTTGTTGCTGGTATTCGTACACCACAACCAATGACAAAACTTGTTAAAGAACGTTCTGGCACTGATTTACCATGTATGGAAGAAGAATTCCCTGTTGTTTACAAAGAATTATCTGACATTCGTGCAAAATTAGAAGCTCACTACAAAGATATGCAAGATATGGAATTTACAATCCAAGATGGTAAACTTTGGATGCTTCAAACACGTAATGGTAAAAGAACAGGTACAGCAGCTCTTCGTATCGCTGTTGAAATGGTTAATGAAGGCTTAATTGACAAGAAAACAGCTGTTATGCGTGTTGAAGCTGCTCAATTAGACCAACTTTTGCATCCAATGTTTGATAAATCAGAAAAACGCACTGTTTTAACAAGTGGTTTACCTGCATCTCCTGGTGCTGCTGTTGGTGAAGCTGTTTTCTCAGCTGAAGATGCTGAAAAAGCTGCTGAAGAAGGTCGCAAAGTTATCTTAGTTCGTATTGAAACATCTCCTGAAGATATTGCAGGTATGCACGTTTCTCAAGGTATTTTAACAGCTCGTGGTGGTATGACAAGTCACGCTGCTGTGGTTGCTCGTGGTATGGGTAAACCTTGTGTTTCTGGTGTTTCAGCTCTTCGCATTGATTATGATGCAAAAACACTCACAGTTGGTAACACTGTTATTAAAGAAGGCGAAATGCTTTCAATTGACGGTACAACAGGTGAAGTTATGGCTGGCGCATTGAAACTCGTTCTCCCAGAAATGACAGGTAACTTTGGTGAATTTATGTCATGGGTTGATGAAATCCGTACACTTGGCGTTCGTACAAATGCTGAAACACCATTAGATGCTAAAACAGCTCGTGATTTTGGTGCAGAAGGTATTGGTCTTTGCCGTACAGAACACATGTTCTTTGATCCAGCTCGTATTAACCACATGCGTCAAATGATCTTGTCTGACACAGTTGATGCAAGAAGAGCAGCTCTTGCAAAACTCTTGCCTTACCAACGTCAAGACTTCACAGATCTTTTCACAATTATGGAAGGTCTTCCAGTAACAATTCGTTTCTTAGACCCACCATTGCATGAGTTCTTACCAAACAAAAAAGAAGAACAAGCTGAAATTGCTCGTGAATTAGGTGTCAGCGTTGAAGAAATTGCTGCTCGTACTGCAAAATTACACGAAGCTAACCCAATGCTTGGTCACCGTGGTTGCCGTTTAGGTGTTACATACCCTGAAATCAATGAAATGCAAGCACGTGCTGTTTTCGAAGCTGCAGTTGAAGTTATGAACAAAACAGGTCGCACAATCGTTCCTGAAATCATGTTTCCACTTGTCGGTACGAAAAAAGAATTAGACCTTGCTAAAGCAGTTGTTGTTGCTGTTGCTGATGCAGTTATGGCTGAAAAAGGCGTTAAATTTGACTACCATGTCGGTACAATGATTGAATTGCCTCGTGCACCTATCACAGCTGACAAATTTGCAGAATCTGCAGAATTCTTCAGCTTTGGTAC
>JAZSGT010000043.1:0-18231 GCA_045532865.1 Alphaproteobacteria bacterium | reverse complement strand
AGATGCTAATATCAAGGTTATTAAACACACTGATTATAAGTTCACAAATGTATTTTTCGGCTTGTTCACTAAAACAACCGTGTATGTTTATGGAGATTAAACGTGAAAAAAGTATTTGCAACACTATTTGTGATGCTACTTTTACAAGGGTGTGTTTCTTCGCCTAATGCACCATTTGTTCCATCAAGGGGAGTTATTTATACAGAGATAAAAGCGCCACTTTCACTAGACTATGATAATCAAAAAGTTATTAAAACTTATGGGCAAGCTTCAACAACACATGTTGCTTATTATATTTTAAGTTTTGCAATTGGAGACGCGTCTTTAAATAAAGCACTTAAAGATGGTATGTTAGATAGAGCTGCTTATGTTGATTATGAATGGTTTTCTCTTTTAGGAATATATGGAAAACTAAAAGTGAATGCGTATGGAATAGAAAATCCCTAAACAGATTAGCATTTGATGATAAAACCTCTCGAAAATCGAGAGGTTTTTCATTTTAAAAAAAGAGTATTTTCTTGTTTTTAAATAAAACTATGTTAGTATAAAGCCATATTAATAACTAAACAAAAAAAGGAGCTTTACATGGGTTTTGATAAAAAACAAAAAGTCGGTTTTATTACCCAGAGTTTAAAAACGATTGAAGATATTTTTGTTTTGGTTCTAAGGCCCAGTATCTATGATGCCATGCAAGAGGAAGTTTTTGATTCCGAGGATGAAGAAATTAATTCCCCTTTGAACAATAAGTATGTGTCTGAGGCTGAAGTTGATGTTATGCTTGATGAGTTGGGGGCAAAAAAATCCATTTGGAATTTGCCTGTTTTTAAACAGATAAAAACGGTGTATAACTTTGTTTTCAAACCAGGTGAATATGAAAAGGATTATATTGTTTCAAGACTTCAGTTGGCCGGTAAGCCAAAGGAGCGTTACATTTCTTATTTAATTGCAAAAAAACAGCAAGAAAAATCAAGTTTAGGTGTTATAACTGAAGAGGATTATGATGCACTTTTGAAAAGAGTTATTGAAAAACAACAAAATCAAAAACATCTAGAAGAAAAAGAATTTATTCATTTAATTAAACAAAATGAACATACCCCAGAATTGATTGATGAAATTATAAAAGGTGTTGAAAATCAAAGATGTAAACTTGATGTGGTGGATAAGGAAGGGGACACACTCTTGCACATGGCTGTTCAAAAGAAGGGGTTAGAACGTTTGGTCGTGGCGTTGTTAAACAATGGGGCGGCCGATTTGCCTCTTAAAACAAACAAAAAAGAGCAAACGCCCATTGATTTGGCCTATTCTCAAGAGATGAAAATGGCCATCAAAGTATTTTCAAAACAAATGAAAGAAAATGCAGATTCTGCAAAAAGATTGCTCCAGCAACTTGTTGATGATGGGTCTGTTTCATTTTCTTCAACAAAAAGTTTGAGTGTCAAATATAAAGTACCAGTTCTGAGGGTTCAAGATGTTTTGCCAACTGGAAATGGCAACAAAAGCCCCCAACCAATTACTCGATATAGGACAAAAACAATCCATTATTCAAACAATCACCATATCAATCAAAGACATTGATAATTAAGGGGTAAATATAGTTGACTTTAAACAAAATATTTTTTAAAAATAATAACTGATTTAGGATGGGTTAATGTTATTGACATATGAAGAAAAAAGATTTTTGAAAAAAGGGATAAAACTCATCTGGCGTTTTTGTATTCTTTTTTTTGCATTAGCTCTTTTTATATATTTTGCTGACTTAGATTTTCTTTTTTGTGGCTGAATGATAGGGTTCTTAATGGTTTATTGTCTTTATAAATGGAGATATGACATATTGTTCAATAACATCAGTCAGCTCTTTTAATTGGGTATTAGTATTTTCATCTTTGTTAATTTGTTGACAAGCAAGCTTAAAAACTCAATTTGTTCTTTTACATTTTCTTGTTCCTTAGCTCCTTGATAGTTTCACTCTGGTAGGTTTTGAATAATAGCATCTAGATAAGTTGAAATGAATGATATTTAAAAACTCCCTTTTATATAATGATGTTTTTTATATATCATAAAGGGTTTTTCCTTGTCAAGAAGGTTAAAAAAAGACGCATTCAATGAGTGCGTCTTTTTAGGGTATTAAAATATTCACTTTTTAAATTTTAAAGGGTGTACTTTTATATATTAACCTCTTTGATTCTCCAATCCTTTTTGAAGTATAGCAATTTTTGCTAACCCTTGATTTTTTGTTTGAACAGCAATATTATATAGTTCAGGGTTAACATCTTTTAATGCATCAACCATTTTCATTCTTGTTTGAAAATATTCTTGATGCCAAGCAAGAGGTTTATTTGGGTTTGGTTTATCTCTTGATGTTTCAAAATTCATGATTTTTTCAGCAAGCAAGATTTCTTGCGCTTGATGAGATAATCCTTTAGCCCATTGAGCCTTTTCTTCCCATTGCTCTAATTTTGTTTTATTTTTATCTTCTGGTTCACTAGCTAATTCTTGAATAACAGATAATACTTTGTCACCAGCAATTTTTTTAACTTCATCCATTGTTAAAGGAGAAACGCCTTCAGCAATTCGTTTTTTTTCAAAGCATTTGTGGAGCAGGGCAGCTGCAACAGCTGTATCCTTTTCACTGCCAGATAAGTTGGAATGTTTTTTAACAAGTTCTGTTGTGCCTTTGATTTGATCCAACATAACCATTCCACCACCGTAAACAACACCACTATGTAATTTTTCAGCGATATGCAAACATTTGTTTTCTAATTGCTTCATAGTAACCTCCTTTATGATAAACAATAGAAAGAAGATTTGTATCTTAGCATAAATAAAGATAATTGTCAATGTTTTTCAAAATACCTATTATTTCAACAAAAAAAGAAGCCATTTTAAAGGCCTCTTTTTTGTTAAAAATAATCTAAAAGATGTTGCTTTAATTACAATTTGAATAATTCAACTTCCTTATTAGGTAAATCTTTAACGCCAAGTCCAAGAGAGGCAAGTTTATCTCTGATTTTATCAGATTTTGCCCAGTTTTTGGTGGCTCTTGCTTCCTTTCTTTGTTCTAAAAGATCTTTGATTTCATTTGTTATTTCAATTTCTTGCGCTTTTTTTGCTTCCACATTTTTAAGTTCAAGATTTAACACTGAATCAACATGGAGCAAATAAGAAAGTCGAACCAAATCAGAAAGTTTACCATCTTTTGCAACGCTCCACATGTGAGAAAGGGCAAGTGGTGTTTTAATGTCGTCAAATAAATAAGCATTAAATTCAGCTTTCAGCTTTTCAACTTTTTCTGTTTCATCACTTAAAAGTGTTTTTCCTTCACTTGAGGCTTTAAATTCTGAAACAAAGGTGCACAAATTTTCATACGCCTTTTTAGCGCCATCCATTGCCTCTTCAGAAAAGACAGCTGCACTGCGATAATGAGATGTTAAAGTGAAATATTTGTAATGCATTGGAAGATAACCCATTTCTCTCAAAGTATCAATGGTTGTTTTTCCACCTGTTGATTTGCTCATTTTACCAGCTTTTGTGTTCAAAAATTCCATGTGGAGCCAGAAATTTACCCATTCATGCCCTAAATGCGCCTCACTTTGTGCAATTTCGTTTTCATGATGAACAGGGATATGATCAATTCCTCCACAATGAATATCAATTCTTTCGCCAAGATATTTTGTTGACATAGCAGAACATTCAATATGCCAACCTGGATAACCTCGGCCCCAAGGACTATCCCATTGAAGAATTTGATTTTCAAATTTAGAAGATGTAAACCAAAGCACAAAGTCGGAAGCATTTTTTTTGTTTGCATCTTGCTCTGTTCTTGCGCCATGTTTTAAATCTTCACGATTTTGACCTGAAAGGCAGCCATATTTTTCAAATTTTGATGTGTCGAAATAGACATTCCCATTTGAAAAATAGGCAAATCCTTTATCTTCTAATGATTTGACAAATTTAATCATATCTTCAATGTGTTCGGTTGCACGGCAGACAATGGTAGGACGTTTTAGACCAAGTTCGCTGGTGTGTCTAAAAAATGTATCTTCATAATGACGGGCAATTTCCATCACACTCTTTTTTTCTCGTTCAGCGGCGATGAGCATTTTATCTTCACCATCATCGCTGTCATTTGTTAAATGTCCAACGTCAGTCACGTTCATAACATGCTTGACTTTATATCCAGCCAAACGCAAGGTATTTGCAATCAAGTCTTCAAAAATATAAGTTCTTAAATTCCCAATATGAGCATATGAATAGACGGTTGGACCACAGCAGTACATTGTTACCATTTTTTCATTCAATGGTTTAAATTCTTCTTTGTTCCTTGTCTTTGTATTATATAAATATACGCTCATTTTATGTTTCCTTTTTGTTATTTAAAATTAAAAAAAGCAGCTTGTAAGCTGCCTTTAAAGAAAAAATGTATAGCTGTAAACAGCTCCGGCAGCAAGGCTAGATCTTTCTACAACAGCAACACTTTTCAAATTTTGTATACATCTGATAAAATCCTTTTTAATAATTTATAGTTTGCACATAAATGACTTGTTTGTCAAGCAATTATTCATATTTTTTAATAATAAATACGTTATTACTCTTTTTCTTTTACCTGATGAGAGAGATATTTCTTTATAATAGGCAAGTACGTGGCCTTATGTTCTGGATAAAATTTTATCAATGTTTCATAAGCATTGAGTGGTTTGTCAGGTTTTGTTAATCTAGCACATTCCCAATCAATAATCGTATCTAATAAGTCATTTGGTGATTTTTTTAGATTATTTTTTACATGATGTTTATTATGTTTTCGATGAATAGATTGGATTTGTTCTAATTTAAGCCAGAAACAAAAAAGATATAAAAACGGTTTATCAATGTCGTGCAAATAGCCACTCAAGGTGTTTTTGCCTCTGAGTTGTTTTTCAACCTTTAAAAAGGCTTTTTTATGCCTTAAAGTATAAAGTGTGTATTCTAATCTTTTTTTATATGTAAGCATGCATTTGTTAAAATAAAACACTCCCAAAGCAAAAAACGTTTTGAGAGTGTCTTTATAATTTTATTGTGGGTTAGCTGTTTTTAAAGCTGATAAAATAGATGTTGCCATTTGAGTTGTTTGTGTATCAATACCAAGATGTTCCATTGCTAAAGATTTAATACAGCTATTTGAAATTGTCTTAGCTGTTGCAGTAACACCATTGGTGTATAATGAGCCATCTGTTAAAGTTTGCATCGCTTTTTCAGTTAAACAGGTTTTCATTTTTCCCATTGTTGTTAAATTGGTGCCATCTGTTGAACCTGCGCAACCTGATAATAAAAGAGTTCCTGCTAATAATCCAAATATTGTTTTTTTCATTTTTACCTCACTTTCAGGTCTATGAAGTTATTTTAGAATCAAAAAAAAGTCAATAAATTTTCTATGTAAAAATCTTTTTTGTTTTTTGGTTTTTACTTTTTAAAAGATTAAATAGAATGAATTTATTATGTATTATAAAATATTGACAAATAAATAAAATTGTGTTAGTATACGAGCCTTATTGCTCGGAGGAATTTGATGAATTTGGAAGAAAAAATTGAAAAAAGTGCCAAAAATTGGGGTAGAACAGTAAAAATATCAACAGCTATTTGTGGTGTTTCTTTAGGGGCAGCTTTGTGGACGGGATTGAATGAAAGCAAAGAGGATGATTTTTTGACACCAATTGCAGTTGCTTCAACTTTAGCTTCTGCTGGAATGACAGGGGCTTCTTTAGCAAAAAAAGATGAAAAAGAGGTTCAGCTTGGTAAACCCTCCACCTTATGGCCAAAAGTTGCTAAAGGGTCGGTTCTGCTTGGATTACTGAGTTTGGGCGCGGCTTTTCTTGCTGGGTCCACAGAATATGAAGGGGATGACTTGATTGTTCCTGTTGGGGGTTCTATTGGTATTTTATCAAGTGTTGTGTTTGGTTTTGCTTGTGCAAAAGCTACTTCTAAAAAATCCATTTTAAAGTTTTCAAAATCAGCTTTATCAAGTTTCAAGCGTAAAAATAAGGATGGAACAAAAGATTTTAACCCGGTGTTAAAAAAAATGTTAAAATCTGGAACAATCATTTGGCAAGAAACTGTTACCCCAAAGCCCTTAACAGAAGATATGGCAAAGACGTTGAAAAATAAAATGAGTTCTTTAGATCCTCTTCAAGTTGTTAAAAGTAATATCCCTCAGATGTATTGTTTTGGATCTGAGCATGTTAGAGGGTAAACAAAAATTTTAAATATGTTTTGGTAAATGACCTATGTTAAATTTAAAAGAGGAACTGTCAAATGCTGATGACCACAATGCTGCTTTTTTTACCTGTCAAAAAGCAAGCCATCGGTTGTTAAGTGATGATAAAGGGGTGCCACTAACGGTATATCATGCAACTTCTCATCAATTTGAGATGTTTTATCCTTTGTCACATTTTGGAACTTTTCAAGCAGCTCAAACACGGATTAAAAGTTTTTCAGAAACAAAGCATCTGGCGTTTAGTATGTATGAAAACGCAGGGTCTGAAAAAGAAATAGGAAACGCCATTGGTTTTATTTTAAATAATTTACTTAAAATGCAAAAAGGGGAAAAAACAAAAAAATATCGCCATGAACCTGTGACTATTCCAGCGCATTTAGCTTTATCTAACCCTAAGATTATGCCTGAAATGGGATTTTATCGCTCGGGGTATAAGAATGATTTGATGTATCGGTTGATAGAAGATGATTTATTGTTTGGATTTCGTTTTTTTAAACACGCAAATAAGGCTATGCAACGAGTAATGGCTTTAAGAAGTATATTAAATCAGGTTAAAGTTCCACCGATTTATGATTTTATTTTTAAAAATCCGTTTCAAATTTCGGATGAAGCTGTTCGTTATGAGCTGGGATTGGAGTGTTTATATTCCATTTTGGGTAAAAATGACTTGAATAGTGAGTATAAAGAATTAAAAGATCATAGTTTGAATAAAAATGAGTTTGTTAATCGATCGCACTTATCTATGCAACGCATGATTAGATATTGGGAAAATCTAGGTTATGATGGTTTTATTTATGAAGACACAGTTGATGATTTGGTTGAAAACCGTGGGAATTTGCCAAGTGTTGTAAGAAAAATCATTCTACCCTCTATGACCACAGGAAATGGACGAGGGGCATTTTCTTATGTTGTTTTTCGCCCTGGGCAAGTTATTCGATTAGACAGACCAGCTGAATATTTGAAAAATCCCTTGTATCCTTCAGCAAAAAATCAGCAAAAATTAGATGCCATTCGGGATAACACATTGTCTTATATGGAGCCAAGGCTTTTAACTCGGCAAGAAAAAAGCCGAATGCAGGCAGAATATTATGAATTAAAACGTTTTTATGCCTTGACAAGAGAATGAAAATCTAACTCACATTGACAAATGTGCACATTTAGTTTAGACACAATGTGAGGGTTTTTATGAAAAAGGAGGTATGGTATGCGAGAAAATCCAAATATTACAAAAACGCATTTTGGCGTGTATGGGATTTTTAAAGAGGATAAAAAGATTCTTCTGATTAAAAAGGCAAGGGGACCATATACAGGTCTTTATGATTTGCCAGGGGGTAGCCAAGAAGCAAGAGAGAGCTTTGAAGAAACCCTTAAACGAGAGTTTCTTGAAGAAACGGGGCTTACTCTTAAAAGTTTTTCATATAAAGAGGAAAAGACAATTATTTTTTCTGACTTTACAAAAGAAAGTTTAAAAGAAGGTACGCTAGCGCATCAGGGTATGTTCTATGATATCAAAGAAGCAGAGGGGGATATTTCAAGTTTAGGAGATGGGATAGACTCTCTTGGGGCAAAGTGGGTAGATATAAATACATTAACCACTCAAAATGCAACGCCATTTGTTTTAATTGCTATAGGGCGTGAGATTATCCATGTGGCAGATGAACGAGATAATATTATCTCAACACATTTAAGAGGCTCTCCTTTGCCTGAAAATCGCTATATAATGATAGCTGCAAATATTTTATATAACTTAAAAGGCGAGATTTTGTTGCATAGGATTGCTGCACATAAAGAATGGGGTGGATCTTGGACATATTCAGCTGCAGGACATGTTGATGCGGGTGAGGATTATCAAGAAGCAGCAAAGAGGGAGCTTTTTGAAGAACTTCAAATTAAAGATGTGGATTTTAAAGAGATTGCAACACTTGAGATGTTTAAAATGGGTAAAAGAAGAGCCTTTCATCATATTTATAAAGTGATATCAGATACTATTCCTGTTCCAGATGAAAATGAAATATCTGAAGTTCGTTGGTTTAAGAAAGAAGAATTAAAGGCGTTGGCAGTTAATGATAAAACCTCTTTTCATCCTCTGATGCTTCAGTTGATTGAAGAGGATTTGCTTTGATTGTTTTTTTAGCTGTTGGAGCTTAACTTTGTCATAAAAAATTAGAGGGTAGTATGTTATGATTGAACAAATAAAAAAAGACGTGGAAGCGTTTATGAATTCAAAAGCAGGGCATGGTTTTGATCATGTTGAAAGGGTATATCAAAAAGCTCTTGATTTACAGGCTTATGAAGGGGGAGATAAAACCATTATTGCGTTGGCATCACTTTTGCATGACACAGATGATTATAAGTTTGTGGGTCTTGAACAATCAAAAAATCTTATAAATGCAAAAGGAATAATGAAAAAGGCCTTTGTTCCTCAGGATATTCAAGAACAAGTGTGTGAAATTATTTTAAACATGGGTTATTCTAATCGTTTAAAAGGGATTCTGCCAAAGACAAAAGAAGGGCAAATCGTTTCAGATGCAGATATGTTAGATGCCATGGGTGCGTTGGCAATTGTTAGAACGCTTGAATATGGGATTTCAAAAGGAGCTCTGGTTTTTGATAAAGATAATTTTCCAAATAAAGAATTAACGCCCAATCAGTATCAACAAATGGCAAAGACAAAAGAGCCATGTATCAATCATTTTTTTGACAAGCTGTTAAAATTAAAAGGTCTTCTTTTTACCCCACAAGCACAAAAAGAAGGGGCAGAGCGTCACAAAATGATGGTTGATTTTTTATTTGCTTTTTTTAAAGAGAACAATCAATCTCGCTGGATTTCTTATTTAGAGGGTTATTTAAAAGAATGAGAACATTTGTTCTTATGCGTTGTACTGTTTTTTTAAAGGTGAGAACATTTGTTCTTTGTAATTGAATTTGTTGATGTTTAATTTTCTTTTAAATAGATGGAAACCATTTGAGAAAGCATTTTTTTTGTTGGGAACGGGGCACTCTTTAATATTTTTTTTATTTGAAAGGCAGTTCCTGTTCTTTCCAACATAATCCCTTTTTGAGCTAAAAGTTCTGAAAAAAGGATACAAGCATTTTTTGAGTTGTTTAAATAAAATTGAGAAGTGCTGTCTTCAGGTGTTTTTTTAACAAGAGGGTGTTTTTCACCATTTTTGTCAGTGAACATAATTTTCTTTTCATAAAATTCATGAAGCAATGTTTCAAAACAGCTTTTATTTATCATAAATACAGATTTTAAATCTGGGATTGAAAGATGTGTTTTTTTCAAGATATTATAGGTGCTTGTTTTTTGCATATTTATACCTAACTGTTCAAAATTTGAATTTTTGTTCTCTTTTGGAAAGAGGGTAATTTTTTCTTCATCAGCGTTTGGTTGGAGGATGTTATCTGTTTTTTGGGAGATACACTGTTTTGAAGAAGACGCTTCCTCGATTTGTTTTGTATGATCAAAATGATATAATTTTGTGATTGCATCAAGAGCTTCTTCTTTGTTGTTTAATACAAAATAGGCATTTTTTCTATTTCTAATTTTTAAAACCAAAGGATGATATTTTCCATTTGCAAAAAATGTTTTTTTATCTTCAAAAAGACGATATAATATAGCATTTAAAAGCTCAACAGAGCGGTTAAAGAGTTGCGCAAGATTTTCAGCTGTTAATCTGTTTTGTCTTTTTTTAGGCAATTTAGTTGCTTCTTTCATTTTGGCGTGGGAATAAGTGGGTTATATTTGTTTGTTGGGGCCTAAAAGAAATGCCTGCTTTTTTGAGCCTTGTTTTAAGTTCTAACAGAGCAGAGTGGTTGTTTTCAACTGCGAATATAATCATGTGCTCAGATTTCACTTTTTGAACCAATGGGTGAGAAGAGTCATTTTTATCTTGGTAGCAGATATTTTTTTGATGATATTGGCCCAAAAGTTGGTTGAGAAGTTCAAAGTTGATACCATATCTGATGGAGATGGAAGCGACAGATAGCATTTGATCATTTATTTTGGGGATAATGTTTGTTTGAATAGGTGTTCCCATCTCTTTACAAAAGTCTAAAAAAGTGTTCAATGCTTTTGGGGATGGTTGAATAACAAGTGCTGGCGCATAGGGGCTTCTCACAGGGATAACAACCCCTTTTTTAATGCCGTTTTCTTCAAAAGTTATGTTCCTTTGATAGGCTTGTTCAACCAAATCTTTGTATATTTGGTGTGCTCTACCATACTTAACACGCAAGTCATGCGTTGAAAGCATGCCTTCTTTTTTTTGTGGTAGAATAAAATAAACTGTTTTTTGAATGCAATAATTCCAAAAAGCTTTGAGGGCATTGGGGTGAGTGCTCAGTAATAGCGCGCATTTGTTTTCTTTTTTAACAAAACGAACAATCGGTTTTTCATCTCCCTTATCCATATAAGTAAGGCGGTTGATATAACAATGAACCAGATGTTGTTGCACAAGTTTAGGATCGCATCCTGCTTCTTTTGCAATGCGTGTTGCAGAGGTGTATTTTAAATGAGTTTTGTTGTTCATTGTTTTATCCATTGTTTTGTGCTTTATTTATGTTTTGAGAAGTGATTTTTTGTGGTCTTTGTTCCAATTTCTTAAAGATAAAAAAGAGGCTCAATTATAGCAAAAACACAAAATCTTGTCAAGTGTTTTGTATAAAATGTGGATTTGTTAAACAATGATTTGATTTTGATTGGCTGTATTGTTTTTATTTATTGTTTATATTTAACCTTAATAATTTGTGAGCGCTCAAAAGAATGGGGATAAGTACAAGGCTGATAATCATAAATGTTTGAGATAAAGTGAAATTGTCAAACAATGGTTTGAGTAAAAGCATTGCAAAACAAGAAGCTATTCTATCTGCCATACTTTTGACGGATAAAACTGTTGCTCGCTCGTCTGATTGAATTTGGTGATTGATTAATGTGGTTGATACAATGCTAACCAAACTTCTTGAACCAGAGGATACAATCATTAAAGCTAAGCAAATATAAACTGCTATGATGGGTAAATGTGTTGATAAAATAGCGCTTATTAAGCTAACAATAATTAATAAACAAAGGGTTATAATTGATTTATTAAGTCCTATCTTATCCAAAATTTTGCCTGCGAACAAGGACCAAATTGTTCGTGCAAAGGCATTTGCTCCCAAAACAATGCTGAACATAAAAACGGGGATTTTTGTCGCAATCATAACGCTTTGTAATCCCCACATAAGGGTTAAGGTGAGGGAGCCATAAAGGGCAGGGAATATCATTAACCATTTGATTTGTTTATTTTGAATGGTTGATTTTGAAATGTCCAATATATCTTTTAATTTGCTTTTCCCTTTAGCAACTTTTCGTCTGCTTTCTTTAACATCAGGCAGAAATAACATAATCAAAATAGCAATTAAGAGCATGCAAACAGACAAAATGGCGGGGGCTTGTGTCCCTGCAAATTCGTATAAAAAGGCCCCAGTTAATGTTGCAGTTAAAAGACCAATATTTCCACAAGTGACCATTTTTGATAGTTTTTTGTGGTAAAGATGTTGTTTTTTATTCTCTTTTAACAAGTCATATAAATAAGCATCTAATGTGCCGGAGATAAAACTAATCCCGATAGAAAAAATGAGTTCCCCAAGCAAAAGAAAGGTGAACCCCGATCCTAAAATCCAAGTAAAATATCCGCATGTCCAGCCCAGTAAGCCAATGATTAAAGTTATTTTTCTAGAGAATAAGTCAGCAAGATAACCTGTTGGAATTTCAAGAAAAAAGACAGCTGCAAGGGCGATAGCTTGTATCAAGAAAAAATCACTTTCAAGAACGCCTTTTGATTGATAAAAAAGCATCAAAATTGGTAGGCAAAAAAGCAAATTTTGCAAGGCGTTGACAGTATAAACAAGGCGAGGCGCAAATTTAAATGGTATTGTCATTTTATTTTCTTTCCAAAATAATCAGCGGGACAAGCATTTCTTCTTTTGTAATGCCAGCATGGTCTGCTTTTAGGCAAATAGCTTTTTCTTTGTCAGTATAATAGCAAATAGCCCTTTTCCCATGTGAAATAGCAACATAATCACCGACAAAATCTTCAATTTTAGGGTGCATATTGCCTTTCCCTAAAAGGCCTGAGTTGATGTATTCATCATGTGTATAAAGAATAAAATCTTCTTTAAAATGCTGATTAAAAAGGGTTAAAAATTGTTCTCTTTTGTCTTCTTTTATAAAAAAAGAAGCAAGGCGTACTTCCATTGAAGGTGGGTTCTTAAAGCATTCTGAAAATCCCTCAATATCATTTAAAAAAATTTCATCAGCATCAACTATGCCATGATCTGCGGTTATCAAAATGATGGTGTCATCTGAAATTTGGGAAAAAAGATTTTCTACGCTTTTGTTGATTTCTTGCACCAAGTTATGAGCGGTTTGACTTTGAACGCCTTGGCGGTGAATCGAATGATCTGGTTCAGTCCAATAGGCTAGAATAATGTTTTTTTCATTTGTTTTGAGTGTGTTAATGATGCGATTGTTCATTTCATTGAGAGAAGAAATGCCATTTTCAGCCCATGAAGGATAAATTTTGGTAAAATGCACATCTTTGTTTTTTTCAACAATTTGAGTGTAAATATCTTTATACGCCAAAACTTGTTCAGCAATGAGTGGACCGTTAACAACTTTTTCAGCGCTGTAAAAGTCGGTGTTGCGGAACAATTCAATAACCCGATCATATTCTTTGAAATATTGCATCCAGCCAATCCAGCCATGTTCGATTGGTGCTAAGCCAGAATGAATAGATGTTGTCGCAGCCGCTGTTGTTGGTGGGTAAACAGAGGATAGTTCTTGAAAAAGATGTTTTCTTAAAAAATCATTCTCTTTTAAGTGTTGGTTCAAAATATTTATACCCAGACCATCAAATATCATTAAAATGACGTTTTTATAAGGTTTTATTTTTTGATCAAGACTTTTTAAAGAGGGATGTTTTGTTTTAACCTCATATTTTTTTAACAAGGAGTTTGATAGAGCTAAAATGCTATTTTTATAGTCTGGGAAGAAGATATTCTTTTCCATTTAAACCTCTAAAATTAAACATAAAAAACGATAGATTAAGAATATCATGTATAAAATAGTGTGTCAATATTAAAAGAAGATATTGTTGACAAATAAAAAAAGGCATGTTATTACAACTTTTGGGACAAAAATAAGGAGAAAAAATGAAGGGGAAATGGCCAGTAGAATATATGTATACCCCAAATCCAAATAAAAAAATTGAGGATATTTGGGAGGATTTGGATGGTTTTACTTTTGAAGAAATTTATTCTAATAAAGAGTTGCTTGAAACAAAAGCGAGATTCACTGTATGTATTCCTCCTGTTAAGTTTGGACCTTATTTTGTTAAAGGATTTTGTTTTTCGCAGACAAGTGAGTATTTTCTTAAAAAAGTCCCTAATTTAAAAAAGTTGTTTCATGTTTGTGCAAATTCTATGACATTTTCATATCCTTGGACAGAAGGGGCTGATTGTTATTTTACTTTGTTTGAAAATAAAGCTAGAGAAAAGTACTTTAAGAAGAAAAATCCTGATAAAAAGGATTTGATTTATTTGCCATTGCAAGATGCTGATTGGACGAATGAGCGAATAATGACCCCTTGGGGGATATATATGCCTAAAATGATAGATGTGTTTTGCATTTCATCACCTTTTCAGGTTAAAAATTTACCAATAATTGCAAAAATGGCTTTGGCATATGAAGCAAAGTATAATCGCCGATTAAAAATCGTTATTGCTCTTGGTATGACGGGTATGAAGTTTAATAAAGATGGTTCAATTAACTATAAAACGGTTGAAGAAAATGGTGTTTCAGAGCTAAAAAAAGTTGATGAAATTTTAAAAAACAATACCCAAGCTTATATTGAATTTGTTCCTGTTGTGGAATACCATGATTTAAAAACATATTTTGGAATGTCAAAATGTGCTGTATTAGCTTCAATTTGTGAGGGGAAAAATCGTTTTATTCACGAAGCTATGGCAGGGAATACGCCTGTTGTTGTTTTTAAAGATTATAACAAATTCATTAGGGGAAAAACACCGGCAATTTATTCAAAATGTGGTGAATATGCACCAGAATTTACACCAGAATCTTTGGCTGATACAGTGCATAAAGTTATCCTAAATCAAAATAAATATACACCTCGCAAAAGTTATTTAGAAAAAAATGGTCGAATTAATTTTATTAAAAAGATATGTGAATACATGCCTTATTACAAGGATAAAGTGTACAAATTAGAAGATAATGATTTAGTTCATAATAAGTTTTTTAATAACTTAATGAAATATAATTACGGTATTACATTAGAAGAATTTATTTATGATAAAGAACCAATGCTTACTGGAGCTGTTGGAAAGGATAAGATTTTAGAGGTATTAAAAGGATATATGTCTCAATTTAAGATCCCATGGGTTGAAGTTGATGACAGTGATATCCACTTATTTGAAAATAAGTAACTTGTATTAAAAATGGGGGATTTCATGCAAGTAAAATGTTTTGTTTTTTCTTTAGTGTTTAGTTTGATTATAGGCGGGTCTGTTTTTGCAAATACAGATCATCCATTTTCAAATTTACCAATTGGAAATACAACAATTGAATCTTTCACTGCAGCTAAAAGACATTTAAAGAAAATTTATGCTGATCATCCTGAAACTTTTTATTGTAAGGCAAAATTTGATGAGAAAGGAAGGGTTGAGCTGCCGGAAGGATTTGAAACGCCAAAATATGCAAGTAGGGCTGCCAGAATTGAATGGGAACATGTTGTTCCTGCAGAAAATTTTGGACGGCATGAGGTTGCATGGAGAGAAGGCCATCCTTCATGTGTTGATAAGAAAGGTAAACCATTTAAAGGACGTAAGTGTGCAGAACTTGTGAGTAAAGATTTTCGTTTGGCACAAGCTGATTTGTTTAATTTGGTTCCATCTGTAGGAGCAGTGAATGCTCTTCGTTCGAATTATGGGTTTACGGAATTTTATGGAGGAACGCAAAATACATTTGGTTCTTGTGCTATGAAAATTGTTGGTAGAAAGGTTGAGCCACCAACATATTCAAAAGGTATGATTGCAAGAACGTATTTTTACTTTGAATCAGCATATAAATGGTTTAAAATTAGTGAGCAAATGAGACGTATTTTTACGATTTGGAATAATGTATATCCCGTTGATAAATGGGAATGTGATCGAGCGCAAGAAATTGCAAAAATTCAAAAAAGTAAGAATGATATTGTAATGCGTCAGTGCAAAGCTCATGGATTTATGTAATATAAAAAAACACCTGAGAAGGTGTTTTTTTTAATCTAAATGAATATCTATTACAAAAGCATGTTCATCACAACACTCAACTTTTGCACAATTAAGGCAGTCTCCAAAAACTTTGTGAGGAAGGGAATCTCTTTCTACCTCATAAAATCCACATTTTGAGAAAAATTCGCACTGGTAGGTGAGCGAAAAAGCTTTTGGTACATGCAATTCCTTGGCTCGTTCTAAACATTTTTCAACAAGTAAGCGCCCAATACCTCTTTTTTTGTAATCTTGATGCACTGCGAGAGATGCGATTTCAACCAGATCTTTCCATGCAACAGCAACACGTGCACACCCTACAATTTTACCATCTTCTTCATAAACAAAAAATGCTTGAATACTGCGATAAATATCATAAGGGCATTTTTTTAACATAAGCCCTTTTTCAGCATGGTAATTGACAAGTTCCAAAATAGCAGGAGCATCAGACATTGTTGCACGTCTAATCATGATTTTTCCTTTTGTTATAATTATTTTTTGTTAAATAGTTGGGTTATAAAAAATGATTGGTCGAGCTGACGACTATTAAACCTAGAACACTATGTCCCTTTATTATCAGTCTCTCATCTTAATTGAAATATACTGCAAATACTTACAAATTACAAGCTTATTTTATTGTTTTCTAAAATATTTTAATGTGGTTTATATTTTCCATATCTAATCAAATTACCTTACTTATCATCAAAAAAGATTATAGCTAACCATATATTTCATTAAAACATATTGATTTTTAATGATGTTATTTTTTAATTTTGTAGCCACATTAAAATATATACTAATGAATTAGATCATATTACCTTTTTATCTTTTTCTGCCTTATAAATGCGAATAAAGTCGATCTACTGATATTCATTCGTTTTGCAATATCTGTTATGCTTAAATCGGTATTTAAAAGTTCTTTCAATTGTTCCAAGTTTTCATCCAGAAAAGTTTTATTCTTCGGACGACCTCTTTCTCTTCCGGTTTCTAATAATTTTGCCTGAATCTATTTGTTTTTTATAGATAAAGTTCCTTTATATATCTTTAAACAGCTGTCTAAGATAGAATAGGATAAATGAGGAATATGATTATCTAACATCAAATCTTCTGAAATACTACAAATTCTAACTTTCTTATCAGTCAGGATTTTTAAGGTTGTAATAACATCTTCAAATCTGCTTCCCAATGATAAAACATCTGAAACGATAAGAGTATCTTCATTTTGTAAACAGGAGGATAAAATATTTTTCTGTTCCTCTATTGTGCGAAATCTTATATGCTTAAATTGATATTGTTTACAAAATTAACAATAAGATTTCGCTGTTCTTCAATAGATAAAAACTTATGTCTATTGTACAGATAGCCCCAAATCATTTATGTTTATTTATTTTTCTCCTATTTTAGCTGCGTTTTATATAAAGCGGCATATACAGAATCTTCTTTTTGCAACAATTCCTCATGAGTTCCTTGCTCTCTAATCTGTCCATGGTCAATAACAATGATATTATCCGCATTTTTTACTGTTGACAGCCTATGAGCTATAACAAAAACGGTTCGATCCTCCATTAAGTTATAAATAGCTTGTTGGACAATCTCCTCCGATTTATTATCCAATGCAGAAGTAGCTTCGTCCAGAATAACAATTGGAGCATTCTTTAAAAAGGCTCTAGCTATAGCAACTCTTTGTTTTTGCCCTCCTGAGAGCTTTGTGCCACGTTCACCAATTTCCGTATCTAATCCTAAAGGTAATGATGAAATAAATTCTTCCAAGCATGCACTTTTAATTGCTTTATGTATTTCTTCATCTGTTGCATCTGATTTTCCTAGCAATATATTTGCTCTGATTGTTCCAGCAAATAAAACATTATCTTGAAATACAATCGCTATTTGACTACGCAAACTGTCGACATCTATATCTCTAATATCAACGCCATCAATTTTAATCGAGCCGCCTTTTACATCATAAAATCTAGGCAATAGATTTACAAGGGTACTTTTTCCACCGCCAGAATTTCCAACCAATGCTATTGTTTTTCCTTTATCAACATTTAATGATACATTTTGAAGTACAGGGCGACCATTTTCATATTCAAAATTTATTCCTTCAAAAGATATATTCTTCATGAGACCGGAAATTTTGATAGCATCTTTTTTGGATTTAATAGAAGGTTGTGTTTCTAATAACTCAAATACTCGCTCAATCGCTAATAAAGACATTTGAACATTTGTAAAATTAGAACCGATGGATTTTATAGGATGATATAACATCAAAAGAGCAGTTATGAAAGAAACAAATCCGCCAGGAGTAAGTTGATTAGTTGTAATCAAATAACTTCCAAGCCAGATAACACCTGCGATTCCAATGGAAATTACGAAATGCATCATTGGTGTTAAAATACCTGTCTTTTTAGTCATATTCATGCCTAATTTAAATACAGAACGCAATGTTTCATTAAAATTTGTAGATTGCTGTTCATATAAATTAAAGGATGATATTACTCTATTACCACTAAAGGCTTCGTTATAATGCGTCATAACTCTTGCACCGGAAAAAACCGTTTTATCCATAATACCTTTAATTTTTTTTCGAACCTTTGTTAAAGGGTATGAGAGGATTCGGCGGGTTAGTACAAAAAGCATCCCCCCGCTCATAAGGGTGGAATTGGGAGGAAAACGATGAA
>JAZSGT010000067.1:0-6926 GCA_045532865.1 Alphaproteobacteria bacterium | reverse complement strand
CTTGTTTACAAGTTTGAGGATAAGTTTTAGTTGTGCTGGATGCTAGGATAATGGGTTTATTAATGGTTATTTTTGTGTAGGCTTGCTTGTTCTAAATTCTTGGAGTTTCTCTGGATATATGAAAAAAATTTCTTTTTTTTTATATATATGCTATAATAGATATAGCAGTTAAAAATTGGGACAATAAAAAATTTTTATAAGGGGGATAAAATGGTTTGGTATAATCCGTTTTCGTGGGGTTCTTCACAAGATGAAGATTCAGCTGCAGCTGCAGCTGAAGCTGAAGATAATGATGTTGTGATAGATACAGGGGGTCCTGTTGATGTTGATGATATTCCAGAGTGGGATGAAGCTGTGGTGGGTGATGATGAATTGCCCCCTTGGTTGTTGGAAGATGAAGATGAAAATGATCAGAAACCATTGGCACGAGGGAGCAGAACACCAAGTGATGGTGTTGTTATGGGGTCTGATGGTGTTGCTTATCAAGGTCAAGGAATGAGTGCTGATGATGTGAACAGAGCCATTCAAGGTGGTTCAAGTGGGCATGAAGCAGCAGGGGTTCAAACAACCAGCAGTAATGCGCAAGGTGAGGCTCAGTCAGACGGGGCTGGTGCTTCTCAAGAAGAAGGACATTGGTGGGATAGTTTCACCTCTTGGTGTGGCCGTCAATGGGATGGTTTTTCCTCTTGGTGTGGCCGTCAAGCAGATGCTGTGGCAGGTGTTTTTTCATCTGATGATAAACCTCAAGAAGCAGAGACTAAACCAACCAGCAGTAATGCACAAGGTGAGGCTCAGGCAGAAGGGGCCAATGCAAAACCAGCAGAAGCCCGTGGTGTTACAAGCACAGGTTACGTTCAAACAGCTGCGCAACAATGGGCAACACATGGTCGTGAGTTGAAAGGCGACACCATTGTTGTTGCTGGGGTAACGGTTGATGAAATGCGCAAAAGTGGTTCTTTCACTGAGAAAGAAATTTATGAAGTTTATGCTAGAGTAAACAGCAGACTGGAACGTGTGTCTCAAAACCCTGATGTAGCAAGAAGATTGGCTGAAAATGGTGAACAAATTCAGATGACGGGTGCCGAGTTGGGTATTTCAAACAGACAAGTTGCTGTGTTGCAAAAATTAGGACGTGAAGATTAGATTGATTTATTTTATTGATTTATAAACGTTATTTTACACCTAAATACCTCAGAGTCAAAAATCTGATTTTTATCTGACCCTCGGTTGAAATTATAAAGCGCCAGATTTTAATTCACTGGCGCTTATGCTTTTTTAATGCTCTTTTTGTGCATAACTTTTGCATATAAAAAAACAAAAAAAGAACATTTAAAAGGGTGAAATTGCATTACTCTATAAAAATAAAAGATTTTTTAAAACTTATCCACAAGTTTGGGGATAACTTTTAAAAATTGCTCACTTATCAACAAAGAAAAGCCTTGAAATTCTTGGGCTAAATAAAGTTATCCACAGGTTTTGCGTGCGTGTATAGAGCGACTTTTATTTTTTTTTACTTGTTTTTTTGTTTTTTATAAAAGGGGGTATAAAAAAAGGGGGGAATGTTTTTTTTATTCTTTTATTCTTTTTTTTAAAGTGTATTTGTTTGTTTCTTTTTGTTCTATTTATAAAGGAATAAAGAATTAAAATGCATTTAACTTTTTGAAAAATAAAAATAACGCAATTTGTCAATGGTGTCACATTTTGTCTTTTTTTAAGTGTTCACATTTGCCTTTTTTTAGGGTAAGGTTGAGTAAAATGGGTGTTTTGGGGCCCAACGGATTGTAAGTTAAGAGCTGGTGCTCTAAGGGACATCTAAAGGTAAATTGCCAAACTCGAGTACCCCTCCGTTGCACTTCGATACCGTACACTTCGCTTGACAATTTCCTCTTTACCTGTCGCCTTACAGCTTGCTCTTAACACGTACCACAGGACTTTTGAGCCCAACGAGCTGTAAGTTAAAAATCTGCTTTTAAGGGCAAGCTAGGGACACTTGCGCCTCCTTCGAGTACGCCAGCCAATTTCTGTTTAAGCCCAACCTTCGGTGAGTTAAAAGCCGGCGGCCTAAAGGGTAACTAAAGTAAAATCAACTCATTCGTGTACATTATCGCTGACGCTTCTTTGTCCGTACACGTCAATCGCTGATTTTATCTTTATTTCCTCCTTTATGCCTTGCTCTTAACCCATACCATAGAGCGAGGTTTCATTTTCGAGACATCACATAAAGCGAGGTTTCATTTTTTTTTGAGGTATCACTTGAGAACGAGGTTTCCCTTTTTTTAACCTCGATTTGTAGTACGTGTTAAGAGCAAGCTGTAAGGCGACAGATAAAGAGGAAATTGTCAAGCGAAGTGTACGGTATCGAAGTGCAACGGAGGGGTACTCGAGTTTGGCAATTTACCTTTAGATGTCCCTTAGAGCGCTAGCTTTTAACGCACAGGCGCTCGGGTTTTCTTGCTAGGGCCTCATTTGAACTTACAGGCGCCTGAGTATTTTATTTTTAGCTGAAAGGAAAAATCATGTTACTTACTATTGCACAAGAGGCGGCTGCCATTGTTGGCACAGAGCCACCTCAATCACTTTTTAACAAATTCAACCCTCAAAGTATTTTGTTTTTAAGTTTAATGACAGACACGCTTGAAGCCTTGAAACGCTATGGTGATTGGCAACAATTACAAAGGGAAGCCAGCTTTTTTATCACAGGGGAAAAAGTCTATGATATTGAAGAAATTGTGGACGACTTTTTTTGTTTAACGCCGGATACCATTTACATTAAAGACAAAAAAGAAAAAGTCATTGGTTCTGTTTCATCTGAAGCATTCATGCGATCAAAGGTGTTTGAAACAAATGATGGACGGGTGAAATTTCAGCTTAAAGGCAATGCGTTTTGTTTTTCAAAATTGCCACCTATTGGGTCAAAAATTGTGTTTCAATATCGTTCAAATGCTGTTGTGCGTGAAAAAGAAAAAACAAATGGGGATTGGGTTTTCAAATCCACACCCACAAAAGACACGGATACGGCATTGTTTGACAGATATTTAATCAAACTTTCACTTATTTGGCGTTGGTACAAGCGAAATGCTATGGCTTATGATGAGGAGTTTTTAGAATATAAAAACGAACTTAAAAAAGCCTTTATGACCACGCAATCTATGGAAAATATTTCGCTTGTTTCCACGCCAATTCTTTCAAATCAAGGAGGGATTTATGTCCAGTTTAAGAACAATGCCTAACCGGTCTGTTATGCGTTTGAATGATGCTGTGTTGCCAGCTCCTGTTGGTGGGTTAAATGCCGCTTCAAGCTATGACAATATGCAGTTAAATCAAGCCATTCAAATGGATAATTTTATTCCCATGGCCTCATCTGTTGTGCTTCGAAAGGGATATAAACCGCATGCAGGGAAAATGTATTTTACCCCTCGAACAATTATTCCTTACCACAGTTTGAAAGGACAAGACAGATTTTTTGCTTTGGGAGATAATGAGCTTTTGGAAATCACTCAAAAACGAGATTATAACGTTTTTGGTCTTGATTATATTAATAAAATGAAACAAGCCACACCAGATGGGGTGTTTTCAGTTGGCTTGGTTAACTGGGTACAGTTTAAAGACCGGCTTTTTTTGGTTAATGGCATTGATGTGCCAAAGGTTTATATTCCAGATGAAACAGGTGAAACTTTTGGTGTGTTTCAAAACGTTTCCTTTGAAGCAGAGGGGCTTTTTCTTAACAATTTAAAGAATGTTTTTATTTCAAAACAACGGTTGTGGTTTATTGAAAAAAACTCAATGCGTGTGTGGTACACAAAAAATGCTGGTGAGGTGCAAGGTGAATTGCTCAGCTTTGATATGTCTGCTGTTTCCTCTTTTTCAGGTCATCTGGTTGCAGGGGCCTCTTGGACACAAGACGGTGGTGAGGGCATGGATGATTTGACTTGCTTTATCACTTCAAACGGTGAAGTTTTGGTTTATAAAGGCATTGACCCCAATGATGCTGATAATTGGACGCTTAAAGGCGTTTATCAAATGGCAGCTCCTTTGGGGGATCGGTGTTTTTTAAAATACCATGGCGATTTAATTTTAATTTCAAAAGAAGGGTTTATTCCTTTATCCAAAGCACTTCCGTTGGAAGGAGCCAGTGCGTCTTTGTTTTCCTTTAGCGTTCATGTGAATGCTTTGATTGAAGAAAAAGCCACGCTTTATGGCAAAAAAAATGGGTGGCAAGCGCATTTATACCCCAAAGGGGGATTGGCGATTTTTAACACGCCCAATGCCAGAGGGTATGAACAATTTGTTTGCAACACATCAACAGGGGCTTGGGCACGTTTTACGGGCATTAAGGCGCACGATTTTGTGCATTTAAATGACAGGCTTTATTTTGCCTCAGATGATGGGGTGTATCTGTTTGATGAAGGTTTTTCAGATAATGGTATGCCCATTCAAGGACGCATTGAACAGGCTTTTACAAATTTTTCAACTTCAAAGCTAAAAAGAGTAACGCTTTTGAACCCAAAAATCAAAGCTTCACATCCCATTGCGCTTAATATTTATATGAACACAGATTTTGACACAAGCCAAAAACCCTATGAAACGTTGATTTCAAATCAAGCCGAATCCCCTTGGAATCAGCTTAAGTGGAGCACAAAAAAAGCAGTTTCTTCTTCAGAGGGAACATCTTCTGCCAAATGGGCAACCCTGGCTGGTATGTCAAAGTCTATTTGGATTGCCACACTTGCAACGGGAACGTATTTTTCCCTTGTGCTATCTACGGCAACCAAGGGAACACCGGTTCAAATTTTTTCAACCTCGGTGCGATTTGAAAGAGCAAATTAGTGCTTTTTTTATGTTTTTTTACTTTTTTTGATTTTTAAAGGAGTTTTTTTATGCTGATTTTAGATTCATCGCCCTTGCTTGCCTATGTGGCACATAAAATGCTGGGGTTAGAAATGGATTTAGCCTCTTTTTTCTTTTCAATTGGAGTGGTAAAGGACAAAAAACTCCTTGCCATTTTGGTTTGGACAGATCACAAAAAAGGGCATGATGCTTTTTGGACGCTTGTTTCTTTTGACAAACGCTGGTGTACAAAAAAAGTGTTGAAGTTTTTTTTCTTTTTGGCGTTTGACTATTTTAAACTCAAGCGTGTCAGTGCTTTGACCCGTGTGTCAAACAAAAAGGCAAACTCTTTGCTTGAGCGTCTTTCATTTCAAAAAGAGGGACGTTTAAAATCCTTTTTTAAATTCAACAAAGGAAAATTACCATCTTTTGAAGATGCCTATGTTTGGGCTCTTTTAAAAAAACCACTTAAATTTTAACGTTTTTTATTTTGAAAGGAAAATTTTATGTCAAGTTCACTTAAAAAAGTATCCTCAGGGATTTCGTCTGTCATCTATGGTGATGGGGGAATTGGAAGCGCCTTGTTCCCTCAACAAGACACAACGGCGTTGGATAATTTATTGGCTTACTATCGAGGTGTTGATACCTCTATGGCAGATGATACACTCAAAAATTTGGAGCAAGAGGCGTTTGATTTGTCTGGCAACTTGGAAGATTATGTTTCTTCGGTAGATGGCTCTGATCAGGCCAGAGCACAAGCGCAAAACGCTGTCTGGCAGTCGTATGTTTCATCTTTAATGCCAAGTTATGAACAGCAAAGAGATGATTTAAACACCAGACTGTTAAATCAAGGCTTAACGGTCGGCTCCGAGGCTTATCAACGAGCCATGAATGACCTGACCCAAGCGCAAAACAGCGCCCTTAATCAAGCAGCTTATCAGTCTGTTACAGCTGGTAATGAGATTTTTAATGACACGTTTTCAAACGCTTATAAAAATGCAGAACTCAACAATGATGTCAGAACAGCAAAGTTGGATGAAATTTATGAGCTTCTTGCCAATACGCTTACAAAAGAAGAGTTGATGAACAAGATTTATGAAATTCAATTAGGTATTGATAAAACCAATTATCAAAATGAAAGAAGCATTTTTGATGGGATGAACTCAATTGCAAATTCAACGGCAAATGTTTTGAAAGGTTTTGGTAGTTTAGAATAAAGGATTTTGTTATGACTAAAAAAGTTTGCCTTTTAGAAAAAAACACAAAAGAAGAGCCTGTGTTTTATGAAAAAAAAGTCGCCTTAAAAACAGGCTCTTCCCCTTTGTTAAAAGAGCTTTCCTCTTTGGAGCAAGAAATAAAAAACAATGCTTTAAAAGCAGGATATTCAAAAAAAGAAAGTTTTTTAAAACTTATTAAAATTCAAGAGCTTGCTCTTTCAATGGAGCCTAAACCAGATTTTACAGCAGCGCTTAAATCTGAAGAGCTAAAGGGCAAACTTTTTGGCCTTTATCAAGACAAAAAACAAGAAGAGGAGGGGTCTGTTCAAGTTTATCCAACGGCTCTGGTGGAGTGGGTTTAAAAGGCCCGACTGGCTGTGCGTTCAAAAGCACTGAAAAGGAACATTCTAGCTCCAAATCACACGGGTTTATGTACCTTGGGCCAAAGCCCTTTTGGTCCGTACACTGCACCCGTGTGATGTAGGGGCTAGTCTTTCCCTTTTGAGCGCTTTTGAACACGTACCATAGAGCGAGGTTTCCTTTTTCGAGGCACCACTTTAGGCAAGAGTTTTTTTTTAAACTTAAGTACGCCAGCCAATGTACATGTCAAGCATCGATTCTATCCACCTTTCCTCTCTTAAAACTGACTCTTAACACGTACCACGGGGCGAGGTTTCATTTTGAGCTGACACTCTTTTTTTTAACCTCGGTCTAAAGTGATGGGTTAAAAAAAGAAACCCAGCTTTATGTGATGGGTTAAAAAATGATTTTAAGGTGTAAGATAGGCGATACTTCGCCGACTGACGTGTACATTGGCTGGCGTACTCGAAGGAGGCGCAAGTGTCCCTAGGTTGCCCTTAAAAGCAGATTTTTAACTTACTA
>JAZSGT010000051.1:0-14282 GCA_045532865.1 Alphaproteobacteria bacterium | reverse complement strand
GGTACATAAACCCGTGTGATTTGGAGCTAGAATGTTCCTTTTCAGTGCTTTTGAACGCACAGCTCGTTGGGCCTTTAAAAATGATACCTTGCTTTGAGCATGAGAGCATGGGTGTTGAACTTGGCTGTTTCGCCACGATTGCCACCATGTTCATTAACTTTAAAAAAGCGATATTCGGCCCCAATGGTGATTGGAAGTGTGATAGGTAATTCATAATCAGCGCCGAGCATGAATTGCATGGCAGGGGTGTTTTCATGTTCAAACCTTGCATAACCAAGACCCAATCCGACATAAGGGTCAACAACTGGAACAAGTGGAATGTTCACATAAGCATTTGCCATTAAAGCATCCATGTTGGAATGGCCTCCATCTTTGATATCTGGATGAATGCGCAGATATTCCCCTTCAACTCTTACATCTGTTAAAGCAAGAGGTAATTGGTAGCCAACGGCAAAAGAATAGGCGCCTGAATCATCATAGCTTGAGCGTGAGTTGTTTTTAAGAACAGAGCCGTTGTTAAAAGCTACGCCTAACCCAAATGAGCCATAAAAATCAGCATGGGCTGCGCTTGAAATTAAACCAAGTGTTAAAAGAGATGCAAGTAAATATGCTTTCATTTTTTTGTCCTTTCAAAATTCAAACAACTGTTTGTTTTTTTGCCAAATACCCCTATGAAAATGGATAATTTTATCCCTAATAAATAAAACCATAACAAAATATTCAAAGTTTGTCATCATTTTTTATTGCCTTTTTGAAATTATTTTGATATATTCAATGAAATCAAAACAAGTTTTATTATGAAAAATGAAAGGGTATGAAAATGAAACTTCCTTTAATGCCTAAGGCTACGGCTGTTTGGTTGGTTGAAAATACAGGCCTTACTTTTCAACAAATTGCTGATTTTTGTGGTATGCATTTGTTAGAAATTCAAGCAATTGCTGATGGAGATGTTGCTTCTCACATTATGGGATTTAATCCTGTTTTAAACAACCAATTAACACTTGAAGAAATTAAACGTTGCGAACAAGATGAAAATGCACGTTTAGAATTATATCAAAATGAAGAAGTTGAACGTTTGCTGAACAAAGGCGCTCGTTATTTGTCAAATGCTAAAAGAGGGGACAGACCTTCAGGTATTGCTTGGATTGTTAAGCATCATCCAGAAGTTTCTGATACTGAAATTGTCAGATTGCTCAGAACAACAAAAGCAACGATTACTTCGATTCGGGAAAGAACACATAAAAATATTCAAAATATTCACCCAAAAAACCCAGTTACATTGGGTCTTTGCTCTGAAGCTGATTTAAACAGAGCCATTGCAATGTCTGTTAAAAAGATAACGCAATAAAAGGGGAAAAACAACTCATGGCGTGATTTTTTTAGACTGAAAAATTTGGGTGGGTTTAAGAAAATCACGCTTTTTTTAAATTAAAAAATAGGGAAAGGAAAATAAAATGTCTGATACAATCACAACTGTTACATCTGATGGGGGCAAGTTAGCTTCTTATATTGAACGTATTGAACGCATTGAAGAAGAACGCAAGGAATTGGGCGCTGATATGCGTGAAATTTTTGCTGAAGCAAAAGGAAATGGTTTTGATGTGAAAGTGATGCGTCAAATTTTAAGATTGCGCAAAATGACCCCAGCAGATCGTGCTGAAACTGAGTTTTTGCGCGAAGAGTATAAAAAACTTTTAGGTATTGCCGAATAATGCTTGATTTTTAGTTCATTATCGAGTAAATTTAAAGTGCAATTCTTTTTGGAGGAACTTATTTATGAACAAAACAGCCTTTTCACTTATTTTATTTGCCGGCGCAGGTTTAATGTGCTTTGATGCTTTGGCACAAGGTCCTGTTGTTTCAAGAACAGAAACAACTTATACAAAAGATAATGAAATTATCATGGATGGGTATACCCCATTGGATGAAATTGATAATTCTGTTAAAACAAGTGTTAAACGTTATGGTGTGCCTCAAGCAGCTCAAGCTTCAGCTCCGGTTCAACCATCTCAACCAAGCTATGTCATGCCAGTGAATGCTGTTGTGCCAGTTCAAGCTCCTGTGGCTCAACGTTATCAATTGCCACAAGGGGTAGCTCCTGTTCAAGCACCAGCTTATGCAATGCCTCAAGCGCCACAAGTGGTTCAAGCTCCTGCGCATCAAATTCAAGGGCAAGTTGTTGTTCCTCAAAACGCAGGCGCTGTTATTCCAGCAGCAGCTTATCAGCCACAACCAGTTCCAAACAATGTGGCTTGTGGTGGGGCAAATTGTCCATCAAAAATCTCAAGCATTGAATACAAGCAAGCTCCTGTAAAAGTACAATATCCAGTTGTTCGCCAATATCCTGTTTCAATTGAATATCCTGTAACAGTGAACCGCGAAGTAACTGTGCGTCAACCTGTTGTGGTTGAGCAACCTGTTGTTGTGCAAAAACCAGTTGTTGTGAACCAACCTGTGATGGTGCAACGTGCCCCTGCTTACATTCGTCAACAAGCTGTGCGTATGCAACAACAACCATCTTATGTGCAACAACAACAAATTGTTGTGGATGCACCTGCTGGTCAAGTGTTGCCACCTTGCACAACAGGAAATTGCAGATAAAAAACTTTTTTTGCTTGCTATGAGTGAAAAATTTTGATATGATAAAGCCATCTCGAAAAATAGGTGGCTTTATTTTTTTTGTTCAAAACACTTCGCTAAGTTTTTTTTAAAGGTTTTATGTATGTGTTTTGAAGATTTTTATAACAATCAGATTTTTGAGGGCATATGAAACAAAATCAAAAAAAACGGTTTAATAATGGACGATTTAACAATCGCAATCAGCAAAAACAAATTACAAGAAACACAGTGTTTGACAGTTCAGGTCCTTGTGGTAAATTGAGGGGAACAGCCCTTCAATTGGTTGAAAAGTATCAAGCAGGGGCAAAAGATGCTTTGATGCAAAATGATATTGTGTTGGCACAAACATGTATGCAATTTGCTGACCATTACATTCGGTTGCAAAATCAAGCCATTCAAAATGAACAACGGGGAAATCAAAACAATCAACCCCGTCAACGAGAGGTTGAAAGTGTGGATGAATTGCCTGAAATTCAATTGCCAGAGGCAAAAGAAGTTGAAACGCAAGACGAGTTGCCTGAAATTCAAATGCCTGAGGGTAAGGATGATTTGAATGAAGGGGAAAAGGTGGAAACAGCTTTGGATGGTGTGGTTGAAAAAGCTCGGGATGAAAAAAAACCAGCTTTTGCTGAGCCAAAGGTTGAAGAACAGGCTGAAAGCAAAGAAAAATCTGAGTCAAAAGCTGGGGGAGAAGAAAAATCAGCGCCAAAAGCTGGGGGAGAAGAAAAGTCTTCTAAAACCCCAAACAAGCCAAAGCCTCAGATTGTGAAAGTAAAACGCAGGGTAAAAGAGGTTGATCAAGGGGCGCAAATGGCAGCAAGTTCTTTGCAAGAAAAACCTCATGAACAAGTCAAAGAGGGTGAAGAATAACCACTTGATAGGGGGGTAAAAATGTCTTTAACACTGGGGTTAGATGTTTTGTTGGTAACACTGTTGTTTATTGCAATTGTGTATGCCATTGTGTTGGATCATCGTTTATCTTCAACAAAAGAAAATACGCGTTTGTTGGCTGGGTTGATTGAGCAATTTCAACAGGTTTCAAACAAAACAAAAGACGAGCTTTTGAAACTTAAAAACACGCAAGAACGGTTGCGTCAAGAGTTGGTGAATGAATCTAACAAGGCTTTGAAATTAAAAACAGATTTGGTAACTCTTTTAGATGCCATTGACAAAAGGTTGGCTATGACATCTTCTTATATAAAAGAGGTGGGGTTTGAGGGGGAAAAAAACTCTACTTTAACAGGTGTTGAGCCAGAAATTAGCCAGTCAGAAGAAGAATTGCTTTTGATGTTGAAGGATTTGAAATAAGGGTGTTCCATGGGGCGTAAAAAAGACATTTTTGAAGATATATCCTTTGCAAGAGTACCACATTTTTACTCCTATTACCGACCCAGTTTTTTCTTGATTTTGTTTATTTTGGTGGCTGTGTCTTGCCTTGTTTTGCATTGCTTGGAGGGTTGGGATTTGATTAAAAGGCCCGACGGACTGTAAGTTAAGAGCTGACTTGTTTAAACACGAACGCCTGTGCGTTAAGAGCTGACAGCCTAAAGGCAACCTAGGGGCAAATCGCCAAACTCGAGTACTCTCGCACGAAAGCGCTTTTGCTTGTACACTTCGCTTGACGATTTACCCTCTATTTTGCTCTTTATCCCTTGCTCTTAACGTATACCACAGGCAAGAGGTTTCTTTTGTGCTGACGCTCTTTTGTCCGTACATATTTTAACCTCGGTCTCAAGTGATGGGTTAAAAAAAGAAACCCAGCTTTATGTGATGGGTTAAAAAATGATTTTAAGGCGTAAGATAGGCGATACTTCGCCGACTGACGTGTACATCGGCTGGCGTACTCGAGGGAGGCGCAAGTGTCCCTAGGTTGCCCTTAAAAGCAGATTTTTAACTTACTATCAGTTGGGCTTTTTAAACTGACGGCCTAGAGGTAATTCAAAGTGCTTGACAGATGAGAGATAATCAGCTAGATAAAAAAACGATGGAGGTGAGGAATGAAAGGTTTAAAACATCTGTTTTTAAGTGGGGTGATTTTAGGGCTATCCTTTGGCTTGAGTTTGACGGTGAAAGCAGATGGATTTGACCCAGAGGTTGAAGTTTTTGAAGATTTTGCCTATGTTCAAAAATTTTATAAAAAACTTGTAAAAGACAATAATATTGATACGTCTTTTAAGTTTAAACAACCAGCTCTCAATGGGGTTTTGCTTGGATTATCTAATTCAGATAGAAAAACTTACTTTGTTGTAACGAAAGACAAGGTTTTTTCTGAACATTACAAATATTATCTTGAAAAAGACAGTATTCAGCCAGTTTATAAAAATTGTGATTGTGTTGAAGATAAAATTTCTTACACGCTTATGCGATGTTCCTTTTATGATGAATATAGATTTTTCGAATTTAAAAATACTGATTTAGATGGAGCTGGCATTATATCAATGCGCACATTTAATTCAAAAGTGAAAAATGCTAACCCTGAAAAAATAAAATTTTATTCAACAGGGCAATTTGGCTCTTATGGGATGGATTAAATTTTCCCCAAGCTAAGGGAAAACCTTAGCTTGGGGAAGGTAATACTAGAATGGACCAATAAGAGGTAGATTATAGCGCTTTTGGTAAATTGGATAATTATTTTTATTAACCCGTTTTAGATAGCTTTTTCCAGATCTTTTTGCAGCTAACTGTTCCCTTGTAAGTTGATCTACTATCTTTATAAGATCTTCATCTTTTAAATATCCAAAATCTTGCATACCACGTAAAAAAAGATAATTGTTGCGTGAATCTTGTACATTTCTGAAAATTTCAGAAAGTGCTTTATAGTATTCCTTGTTGGCCAAATGGTCGCCTAATTTGTTCCAAGAAGACCTTTCGCTAACTGTACCATCGACATTTTCTTTAATGTACATTGGGCTTGATTTTCCTGGATTATAAGAAATATCAAGCAAAATTTCTTGCATACCCATTGGAAGATCATTATAGTTGATTTTTTTGAAGTTCAAAAAGTTTCTCAACCTGTCATATCCTTCTTCTTCATAAAATTTTTGAACAAATTGATCCATTTGTTCTGGTAAAGCTGTATAAGAAAAAAGATGACTAATTGCGCCTAATTCAGCACCATTTAAATTTAGGTTTTCAACAGGTTTACCCTTTGATATTCTATCAAAGAGCTCTATTTGATTAGTATAGGTAGGATATTTATTTATCAGTCCATTTTTGAATGATTGCTCTGTTAACTCAAGAGCAGTAATGAATTTTTCTCTATCTTCTGGAACAACATAACCATCAAAAAAACCTGACCGAATGCGTTCGGGTGTAATACGTGTTCCTTTACCAACAGTTGCAAGGCCACCTTCATCAAAATAGATTTTTTCTTTTGTGCCCTCATATTCACCTAGAGCTTTAAAATGTCTTGATAATACTGGATTTAATTCTTCATTGGTTGGAAGTCTAATCTCAGTTTCTAAATTTCCATCTGGTTGAGTCTCTGTCTGAGCAAAGGCTGTTTTTGAGGAAAATAGAGAATTGCTAGAATCAATCACATTTTGCTGTAAAGGGGTTATAAGTTGTTCACGCATGGTGTTGTAAGGGGTGGTTGGTGAGATTGAAAAAGCATTATTTTCAATAGGTTGCTCTGTGTCGTTTGAGCTTTCCAAAGGGAACAATTTCCTCAAATAATCCATAACACTTTCATTTGGAGCGATATCCGGCATAGAGGTGTTTGATTGAGAAAAAGTGTTTGAAAAAGAATCTGTTTCCAAAGAATTAGTAAGCCTATTTGAATCCCAAGACGTGTTTAATGAACTTGTTGAAAGCGAAGGGGTATCAATCGTTGAGCTAAGTGAATTTGAATTTAACGCACTGGATTGATACCCATTATCCCTAAACACAAAGGGGTCCTCATCATCTGGGACATCAAAAACCTCTGCATCATTGATGGACGCATAAGGGTCGTCCCCTGTTTTCATAAAGAAGTACTTGGATTCCCCAAACTTTGGGTTATTTCGTGGAATGGGTAGCTCGCCGTTCAAGGCTTTTTCTAAAAGTTCTCTGGTTGTTAAATATGAAAAATTGTAATTTGACATAAAAAAATTCCTTTCTTGGTTCATTGTTAAGATTAAGTGCCACAACCTAGGGTTGTGGAAACAAGAGGGTAAGGCTCGTGGCGTGTGGGGTGCAACCTTTGGTTGTAGGAGCTGACTCGTGGCGTGTGGGGTGCAACCTCAGGTTGTGTTCGGGTGCGTATGGGGCAGGCGTGCGGGGTGAGTGTGTCTGCGTGTGCAGTGGCAGTGGCAGGTTATCTGCAAGCTGTGAGTGTGAGAGGGGGTGTTGAGGTTTTATTATGAAAATTTTGACAAAAGTGTAAAAATGTGCTAATATGCCAAAACGTAAACTAAAAAAGGATTTTTAAGGAGTCTTTTTATGCCAAATGCGTTAGATGTGATTCAGGTAAAATACGGGCAAAAAACAGGGGAAGAAAAAACGATAAGCTACTTATCGTTTTTGGAATTAGACTCTTCTAATTTATCTGAAAATGAAGAAAAATTGCAACAGGTGATGAAAAAGCTCTATCATTTAAATGAAAATAAATATCCTTTGTATAACGTATTTTCTGATTGGCAAGTTGACAAACCGTTGACCCTTAATTTAATAGAGAAGCCTTTTGAAAACAATTATGATGGTGCTTTTCATAAGTATAGAAATGATATTCGTTTTAATGAGATGGCATTTGATAATAGTAAGTTATTTTTAACTTTGGTGCATGAGTTAAAGCATGCAGAAGATTCCACAAAAGAAAGTTATGATTTTGAAAATGAGTGCCGTTTAAATGACGGATTGTCCTATCACCAAATAGGGATTCTTTTGGAATCACGCGCCAAAGCTTGTGAGTTAACAGTTCTTATGATGGATTGCTTAGATCAAAAGAAAAGCGTTGAAGAGTTTGTATCTAAAATGAACGGATACAGTTTGGGTTATCTTTGTAAAGCGATTATACCAGAGATTAAAAAACGCTATGAAAAAGCACTTGAAACTGGTACCTTATTAGATGCGCAAGATATGCAACAAATGGCAACGGTTGCCATTGTGCCATATTTTATTGTTTCAAGACTTTATAAATATGATTATTTCCCTTATTATAATAAGTCTTGTGAAATTAAACCAAGGGATAATGGAATAAAAAAATTGCCAGATTCTTGGAACATTTTGCCACAGTATCATGAGCCACTTTTGACTGTTTTAAATGGATCTTTTAAAAATGGGGAAATCAATGGGATGGTTCCAACAGATGTTTTGAAAAAATTAAATGTTGCATTTGACATTTCAGCTTTTTTGTGTTTGGCACTTGAAAAAGGTTTGCTTGAAGATATAAAAGCATTGATTCAACAGGGGGCAGATATTAATTTTAAAGATGGACGTGGAGACACTCTATTACATGATGCTGTGTATTATGGTCGTGAAAAATCTGTTGAGGTTTTGCTCAAGGCTGGGGCTGATTTGTCTGTGAAAAATAAATATGGTTACGCACCCATGCATCTTGCTGTAAGACGTTCTCATATAAATATTGTTAAGGCGTTAATCAAGGCAGGGGCTGATTTGTCCCTTAAAAATAAATATGGCGAGACGCCTTTAGACGATGCTTATAGAGAATTGATTCTTGATCAAGAGAGAGAACCATCTAGAAAATTAACGGATCAAGAAAGACAAAATTTGTTGAAGACAATTGATTTTTTGGAAAAACAAAAGGCGCCTCATGGCCGTTGTTTAAAGGAACAAGTTGATGAAATAAGAAAGAAAAATGGCAGTAAGCTTGTGAACAAAAAGAACGTGAACTCTGAGAAAAAGGGTCATTCATTGAATAAAGAGTCTTTAATTTGGTGCGCTGTTATGAGTGTAACTTCTTTTATTTTAGGACTGGCTAACAATGATTTAACAGATGATTTGAAGGAAAGGGACGGTTCATCTGCAAAAATGGATTATAGCTTGACCGGTTCTCATAATGGAGAAGGGGCAGGGCAAAAGGGTATGCCTGAAATCTCAATGGTGGATGCAACCTTGATGATGTTGAAAGACAAAAATTTGGATGAGAAAGAGAAAAATGCCCTTGTTTTAACGACCCTTTTGTTAATTGAAAAGGGACAAATGCCAACACCTAAACATTTAAATGAGGTTTTAAACGACCCAACTGTTAAAGCTTTGTTTGAACAATATGAGTTGGGAAAAACCGTTGTTTCTGAAGCATTGAGGGCTGAAAATATAAGCCAACAAGAAAAGGCAAATACACCCACACCAGTTTGTTTGCAAAGAAAACCGGTGTGTTATTTAAACACGACCGTTAGTGCGTTAAGAGCTGGTGCTGTAAGGGGTAACTAAACATCAAATCGCCTCCCTTATGTACCTTGAGCTAACGCTCTTTTAGTCCGTACACTGCAGTCGGCGATTTAAAATTTATTTCCTCCCTTACAGCTGGCTCTTAACGTATACCATAGAACGAGGTTATTTTTGAGCTGGTGCTCTTTTTTTTAACCTCGGTCTAAAGTGATGGGTTAAAAAATGATTTTAAGGCGCAAGATAGGTGATACTTCGCTGACTGACGTGTACATCGGCTGGCGTACTCAAAGGAGGCGCAAGTGTCCCTAGGTTGCCCTTAAAAGCAGATTTTTAACTTACTATCAGTCGGGCCTTTTAATATTTATTTAATTTTCTTTTTTCTTTTTTTACGAAGTATGTTATAATGAAAAAAGGGGTATTAAATACAGGGGGCGTTTATGAAAAAAAGTATAATTCTATTTTTGATTTTATCAATTTCTCTTTCGGCAAATGCTGCGGAGTACACAAATGAAAATACGCAACCTTGTCCTCAAAATAAAGAGCTTGTGTGCAGCTTAAAAAATAAGCCGATAACCGGTGTGTTAAACGGCTATTATTATGGATTGGATGATGGTACTTTAAGATTTGAAGTAAATTATAAAGCCGGCAAAAAAGAGGGATTAGTAAAATTCTATTTCGGAAATAGAAATTTAGCAGCTGAAGCAAATTATAAAAATGGGAAGTTAGACGGTTTAAGAAAAATGTATTACGGAAATGGAAATTTGCAAACTGAAGAAAATTATAAAAATGGGAAGTTAGATGGTTTAAGAAAAACCTATTATCAAAATGGACGATTAAAAAGCAAAATCGTTTTTAAAGAAGGGAAAGTAATATCTGGGTTTATCTATAATGAGTATGGCGAAAAAAGAGAGATGACCAATGCGCAGTTGCATAATATGAATATGCGCTATTAAGCACAACCGTCCAAGGCATTAAATGCCCCGCCTCCTGTAAGTTAAGAGCTGACGCTCTTTTGGGGCCCGACTGGCTGTGCGTTAAAAAGCCCCACCTCCTGTGCGTTAAGAGCCGGCGCTCTAAGGGACATCTAAAGGTAAATTGCCAAACTCGAGTACCCCTCCGTTGCACTTCGATACCGTACACTTCGCTTGACAATTTCCTCTTTATCTGTCGCCTTACAACTGGCTCTTAACACGTACCACAGGCAAGAGGTTAAAAAATGAAACCTCGATATGTGGTATGGGTTCAAACAGGAGCGCTCAGGCGATAGCCTGTGAGACAGCGCAAAGCGCTGGACGAACAGTTGTGTGCCGACAAGGAACATTGTCTAAAGGGAAAGACTAGCCCCTACATCACACGGGTGCAGTGTACGGACAAAAAGGGCTTTAGCCCAAGGTACTTGAGCTTAAAATGAAACCTCGCTTTAAAGTGATGTCTCGAAAAGAAAACCTCGATATGTGGTACGCGTTAAGAGCCAGCACAAAATAGCTAAATAAAGATGAATACACCGACTGTATAGTACGGATAAAAAGGGCTTTTAGCCCAAGGTACTTGAGGGAGGTGTATTCGCTTTAGTTGGCATTTTGTGTGCCAGCTCTTAACACACAGGCGCTCGGGCTCTAATATAAAGTCTTAATATGCCCACTTTCCAATATCGAGGCGATTTCTTCCACCAGTTCTTTATCTGGGGCTTTGATGTGATGGAGTTGATAGGGAATGCCAAGCTCTTTCCACTTAAATATGCCACTTTGATGATAAGGGAGCAATTCAACCAGCTCCACATTATCATAGGGTTTAACAAATTCTAAAAACCGTTCAGCATAGCTTTCTGAATCATTAATGGTTGGGACAATGACCCATCTGACCCATGTTCTGGTGTGCATTTCTTTAAGTAAATCAAGAAATTGAAAGCATTGTTTGTTGGTAAGACCTGTGAGCTGTTTGTGCCCCAAAGGGTCAATGTGTTTGACATCTAACAAAACCAAATCCACCAAAGAGACAAGCTCTTTTGTTGCCTCATCAATGGTGGTTGTGCCAGCTGTATCAATGGCAATATGCACGCCTTGTTTTTTCAGCTCTTTAAAAATAGGAATGAGCGCCTCTTTTTGAAGCAAGGGTTCACCCCCTGAAAAAGTAACCCCTCCTTTTGAAAATTGCATGAATGTTTTGTATTTTAAAATTTCATCCACGATTTCTTGCCCAGAATAAACTTTGTCAGCGTTGACCTCCCACGTGTCAGGATTGTGGCAATATTGACATCTTAAAGGGCAACCTTGTGTAAAAACCACAAACCTGATGCCAGGGCCATCAACTGTGCCACCACTTTCAAACGAATGAACACGTAAGGTAACATCTTGCAATTGTTTCATTATTTTCTCCTTTTAAATTGTGAAAAAATATACACTTTTTTTTTAAGATTGTCAAGAATGGTGTGAAATGCAAAGGAAAATAAAAAAAAGGTTGTTTAATTTTAATGGAGTGTGTATAATAAAAAAAATTAATAAAAAAAGGAGTGTGGGATGACTTTTGAAGAGCAAATTAATCAATTATTAGATTATGTTGTGAAAAATGACAAAGTTGGTGTTGAAAAAATGCTAAACGAAGGGGCTGATCTTGATTATACAACAAAGGAAGTTTATAGTCCCTTGATGGCAGCAGTGGTGGAAGGTAACCCTCAAATGGTTACGTTTTTGCTAGAAAAAGGGGCTGATGTGAATTTGGTTGGCCCTCGGTATGAAACAGCACTGGATATGGCTAATAATTTGTATGAAGCCATGCGCAGAAATGGTTCAACAGCTGATATGGTAACGTATCGGGATATTCGAAATATTTTGAAAGGAAAAGATGCCAAAACAGCACTTGAAGTGGGTGTTGCATTTAAAGATTCTGAAAAGATTGTTCAAAAAGGGGAAGAAGCTTTTTTAAAAGCTTTGTGCACTGTGGCTAGAACGGGTAAAAAATCACGCCTTGTTGATTTTATTGACAATCAGATGAACAGTACGGTTGATTCTGTTGCTGCGAGTTGGTTGAAAGAGGAGGCTTTGGCAGGTGATATTCCATCCATTGCTGAGGCGTTGGCTGCAAGATATGAAAATTTGGATGAAGCAGATGATTTGGGTAACACATTTTTGCATAATGCTGTGATTCAAGGAAAAGAAAAAGTCGCAGCTGCTTTGTTGAAAGTGGGCGCTGATGCTTCAGTTGAAAATGGAGATGGCGACACACCTTTGGATATTGCCATTAAAACAAACAACATGCCTTTGGTGAATGTGTTTTTGAAAAAAGGGGATATTTCAAAACCCATGGTGAACCAAATTGTTGAAGAAGCAATTAATCAGGGCCATACCGATTTGTTGGATGGTGTTATAAAAGCACGCAAAAAAGATGTTGATTTGAAAAAAGCCTTTTTATATGTTTTGAAAGATAAGGCTGATTTAAAATATCGAGGGGATTGGTTGGATACAGACCCATCTTATCAAAACCAAGTGCCTATGGCTGAGGTGATTTTAAAACATGGAATGAACGCCAAAGGGCTTGAAACAAAAGAGGGAGAGCCTATTTTGCTTGCTTGTATTAAAAACCCTCAATGGCGTATGTTGGTGCCTTCGTTGATTCAAAATGGGGCTGCAGTTTCTTCTTTAAAAGATAAAAATGGTAATACACCCTTGATTTTGGCTGTTTCAAACAAGTTGGAAGGATTGGCACAAGACTTGATAAAACAAGGCCATGATGTGAATGAAACAAACAAAATGGGAGCAACACCTTTGATGGCTGCTGCTGAAACAGGGGCTTCTCTAAAGTTGATTCAAGCGCTTGTTGACAACGGCGCTGATGTGATGCAAGAGTTACCTTCTAATCACAAAAATGCGATGACCATTGCAGCCGAAGCTGGACATTTTAACGTGGTTCAAAATCTAAAGCCTTTTTATCCTGCATTGAAGGAAGATGGTATTAATGGTTTGATGCATTTGGAAAGGTCTTTATTCACCCATTCATTGTTGGATCAACAAGCTGTGAGAGGGTTTGTTGATTCCATTCGTAAAGAGAATTTGGATGCTCAAAAAGAAGCTCTTAAGGCTCAAAAACGCAAGCGTATTGAAAAAAGAAAAGAAGGTGTTAAAAAAACATGGGCTCTTTTAAGAGATGTGTTTTTTAAAACACAACGCCAGTAATGGGGCAAGGCTAAAGTAATTGAGCGTTAAAAATAGGTTTTAAATATTAAAAAAAGAGGGGGTTAAACCTCTCTTTTTTTTGCCATATGAGTCATTAATTTTGGCTGATGGGAATTAATAGAGAATAACTTCCATTTGATTTACCACAAGCTGTATTTAAAATAAAGGCAACCCCTTGTCAGTGTTTTTTATTGGATTAAACTTCTTGACACAAAAGGGGTTTCTTGTTAAGGTTGCGCTATAAAAAAAACTTAAAAAAAAGGACTGAAAAAATGAAAAAAGTTGAATTTTTAACACAAGGTGTTTGTGCAAGAAAAATCACATTTGAATTGAATGAGGGAAAGATTTATAACCTTTCATTTGAAGGGGGATGTGCCGGCAATTTGCAAGCCATTGCCAAGTTGGTGGAAGGTAAGGATGCGTTAGAAGTTGCCACGCTTTTGCGCCATAATGATTGCAGGGGAAAGGGCACTTCTTGTGCTGATCAACTTGCAACGGCTATTTTAACCTCGTTGTAAAGGGATAAAAAAAACATCGCTTAAAAAAATGAAGCCTTGATTTGTGGTGGCTTCACATTAAAAAACATCGCTAAAAAAAGATAACCTCTTGCCCATGGTATCCCCAAAAAATATTGCTTAAAAAAGATAACCTCTTGCCCATGGTATCCCCAAAAAACATTGCTTAAAAAAGATAACCTCTTGCCCATGGCATCCCCAAAAAATATCGCCTTAAACAAAACCTCTTGCCAGCACAACTTGTGGTTGTGTCGGCTGTGTGGGTGTGCTTGTCGTTTGGGTTGGACATTGGGGGTGTGAGTGGTGGTTGCGTTGGTTGGCGTGGGCGTTGGTGTGAGTGGGGGTTTCACATTAAAAAACATTGCCTTAAACAAAACCTCTTGCCCATAGTACCCCCAAAAAACATCGCCTTAAACAAAACCTCTTGCCCATGGTATCCCCAAAAAACATTGCTAAAAAAAGATAACCTCTTGCCCATGGTATCCCCAAAAAACATCGCCTCAAACAAAACCTCTTGCTAGCACAACTTGTGGTTGTGTTGGTATGGCGTGGGTGGTGTGGGTTGTGCTTGTCGTTTGGGTTGGGCATTGGGGGTGTGAGTGGTGGTTGTGTTGGTATGGCGTGGGTGGTGTGGGTTGTGCTTGTCGTTTGG
>JAZSGT010000014.1:0-5429 GCA_045532865.1 Alphaproteobacteria bacterium | reverse complement strand
AACTGAAGTAAAGGAATAGACCATGAAATATGATGTAATCAATTTAGATGGAAAATCAGTTGGTTCTATTGACTTGGCTGACACAGTGTTTGGTGTTGAAGTTCGTGAAGACATCTTAGCTCGTGTTATCCAATGGCAATTAGACAAACGTCGTGCTGGTACTCACAAAACAAAAGATATTGGTGAAGTAAGCGGCTCAGGCAAAAAACCTTTCAAACAAAAAGGTACAGGACGTGCACGTCAAGGTCAAGATCGTGCTCCACAAATGCGCCATGGTGGTGTTGCTTTTGGTCCAGTTGTTCGCTCACATGCTTACAGCTTGACAAAAAAACTCCGTGCATTGGGTATGCGTGTTGCTCTTTCTGCAAAGGCTAAAAACGGCAAACTCTTTATTATTGATAACTTAACAGCTGAAAAGCCAAATACAAAAGCTATGCAAGCTGCTTTGACTAAAAACGGATGGAAATCAGTTTTATTCGTTGGTGGTGAAACAGTTGACAGCAATTTTGCTTTATCAGCACGTAACATTATCAATGTTGATGTGTTGCCATCTCAAGGTGCTAACGTTTATGATATAATTCGTAGAGATGTCTTAGTCTTATCACAAGACGCTGTTGCGAATTTGGAAGGTCGTTTGAAATGATTAAGAAAAATACACAAGTAGCAGCAACAGCTGAAATGTTTGATGTCATTCGCAGACCTGTTATCACAGAGAAAGCAATGAAGAGTTCTGAACACAATCAAGTTGTCTTTTTGGTAGACGTCAACGCAACAAAAACAGACGTTAAAAAAGCAGTTGAATCTGTGTTTGGTGTAAAAGTTGTTTCAGTGAACACACTTCGTCAACAAGGTAAACAAAAAGTTTTCCGTGGTGTAAAAGGTGTTCGTAACGAAACTAAGAAAGCTATTGTGACTTTGGCTGAAGGTCAAAGCATTGATGTGACAGCGGGGATTTAGTTATGGCATTAAAAACATATAAACCAGTAACCTCTACAGTCAGACATCTCGTTGGTATTGACAGATCAGACTTACATAAAGGGGCTCCTGTAAAAACATTAACAGAAGGCCAATCCCGTACGGGTGGTCGTAACAATCACGGTCATATTACAACACGTCGTCGTGGTGGTGGTCATAAACAAGCTTATCGTTTGGTTGACTTTAAGCGTAAAAAATATGATATGCCAGCTACAGTTGAACGTTTGGAATATGATCCAAACAGAACAGCATTTATTGCTTTGATTAAATACACAGATGGTGAATTGGCATACATCTTGGCACCACAACGTTTAGCTGCTGGTGACACGGTTATCTCAGCTCAACATGCTGATATTAAACCAGGCAATGCAATGCCTATGAAGAATATGCCAGTTGGCACAATTATTCACAACATTGAGTTGAAACCAGGTAAAGGTGGTCAAATCGCACGTTCAGCTGGTTGTTATGCTCAATTAATCGGTAAAGATTCAGGTTATGTTCAAGTTCGTTTGAACTCTGGTGAACTTCGCATGATCCGTGGTGAATGCTTTGCTTCCGTTGGTGCAGTTTCAAACCCAGATAATCAAAACACAGTCATGGCCAAAGCTGGTCGTGCTCGTTGGAAAGATCATCGCCCAGCTGTTCGTGGTATCGCAATGAACCCAGTTGATCACCCACATGGTGGTCGTACAAACGGTGGACGTCATCCAGTCTCTCCATGGGGTTGGCAGACTAAGGGTAAGAAAACTCGTAATAACAAGCGTACAGACGGCTTAATTATCCGTTCTCGTCACGCAGTGAAAAAATCTTAAGGAGGCATAAATGGCAAGATCCGTATGGAAAGGTCCGTTTGTTGATGGTTCTTTGTTGAAAAAAGCAGAGAAAGTTAAACAATCAGGACGTCATGAGGTAATTAAAACGTGGTCACGCAGATCTACGATACTTCCTCAATTTGTGGGCTTGACTTTTGGCGTATATAATGGTAAAAAGTTTATCCCAGTGTTAGTGAGCGAAAATATGATTGGGCACAAGTTCGGTGAATTCTCACCAACAAGAACTTTCCCTGGTCATACAGCAAATGACGCAAAAGCAAAGAAAGCAGGTAAATAATGACGACAGTAACACAAGTAAAAACAGCAAGAGCTAAAGCTCGTACGCTTCGTATCTCACCTCGTAAATTAAACTTGGTGGCTGCAAGCATCCGTGGTTTAAAAGCAGATAAAGCTGTTGCACAACTCACATTTTCAACAAAGCGTATTGCTGAAGAAGTGAAAAAAGTCTTAATGTCCGCTATTGCTAATGCTGAAAATAATCATAACATGGATGTCGATCGTTTATTCGTTCGCGAAGCTTTCGTTGGTAAAGCAATGGTTATGAAAAGATTCCAAGCTGGTGCTAAAGGCCGGGCTAATCGTATTATTAAGCCATTTTCAAATTTAACAATTGTTGTTGCTGAAAGAGAAATCGAAGCTCCAAAAGCAAAAAAAACAACAAAAAAAGTGGCTACAACAACAGAGGAGAATAACTAATGGGTCAAAAAGTTAATCCAACAGGTTTACGCCTCGGCATCAATCGCACATGGGACTCACGTTGGTTCGCAGATGAAAATTATGCTGAATTATTGCATGAAGACATCCGTATTCGTGAATTCTTAACAAAAAAATTAGCAGCCGCTGGTATTAGCCATATCGTTATTGAACGTCCAGCTAAAAAAGCGATTGTTACAATTTATTGTGCACGTCCAGGCGTCATTATTGGTAAAAAAGGTCAAGATATTGATTCACTTAAAAAAGAATTGACATCAATGTCACAAAACAACGACGTTAGCGTTAATATCGTTGAAGTTCGTAAACCAGAAATCAATGCTAAACTCGTTGCAGACAATATTGCACAACAACTTGAAAAACGTATTTCATTCCGTCGTGCAATGAAACGTGCTGTTCAAGCAGCTTTACGTCAAGGTGCAGAAGGTATTCGTATCAACTGTGGTGGACGTTTAGGTGGTGCTGAAATCGCTCGTACAGAATGGTATCGTGAAGGACGTGTTCCTTTGCATACACTTCGTGCAGACGTTGATTATGGTGTATCAACAGCTCATACAGCTTATGGTACATGTGGTATTAAAGTCTGGATTTATAAAGGTGATATCTTGGCTCATGATCCAATGGCTCAAGACAAACACTTGTCAGAACAACGTTAATTGAAGGAACAAGAAAATGTTAAGTCCAAAGAAAACAAAATTTCGTAAAGCATTTAAGGGTCGCATTCATGGCGATGCTAAATCAGCTACGACATTAGACTTCGGCGCCTTCGGTTTAAAAGCATTAGAACCAGAACGTATTACAGCTCGTCAAATCGAAGCTGCTCGTCGTGCTATTTCTCGTGCAATGAAAAGACAAGGTCGTTTGTGGATTCGTATTTTCCCAGACGTCCCTGTTTCAAAAAAACCACCTGAAGTTCGTCAAGGTAAAGGTAAGGGTTCACCAGAATACTGGGTAGCTCGTGTGAAACCAGGTCGTATTATGTTTGAAGCTGACGGCGTTTCAGAAGAAATCGCACGTGAAGCGTTCAGATTGGCAGCAATGAAACTTCCAATCAAAACACGCTTTATTGTTAGAACAGCAGATGAAGAGGTATAACTTATGGAAAAATTTGAAGATTTAATGGCAAAAAGCGAAAGCGAATTAGCTGAATTAGAAGTTCAGTTGAAAAAAGAAGCCTTAAACTTACGATTCCAGCAAGCGGGCGGTGTTTTAAAGAACACCGCACGCCGTCGCCAGGTACGTCGTGAGATTGCAAGAATTAAAACAGCAGCTGCTCAAAAAAAGAACAGCAAAGAAAGTGCATAAGGAGAAATAAGAATGCCTAAAAGAATTTTACAAGGTGTTGTTGTCAGCGATAAGATGGATAAATCTGTCGTAGTTCGTGTAGAACGTCGTGTTATGCACCCTGTTTATAAAAAATACATCAAACGCAGTAAAAAATATACTGCACATGATGAAAACAATTTGTGCAAAGTCGGAGACATTGTACAAATTATTGAGAGCCGTCCAATTTCCAAAACAAAAACTTGGGTAGTTGTGTCGGAAGAAAGTAAATAATTGGATTCTAACTAAGGAAGGAAATACCAATGATTCAAGTAGAAACAAACCTTGATGTTGCTGATAACTCAGGTGCATTGAAAGTTCAATGTATTAAGGTTATCGGTGGCTCAAAACGTAAGGTTGCCTCAGTCGGTGATGTTATTATTGTTTCCGTTAAAAAGGCAAAACCACGTGGGAAAGTCAAGAAAGGTGATGTTCAACGCGCATTAATCGTTAGAACATCAAAAGAAATTCATAGACAAGATGGTACAGCCATTCGCTTTGATTCAAATGCGGTTGTTTTAGTAAATAAAGATGGTGAACCAATCGGTACACGTATCTTTGGCCCAGTTACTCGTGAATTGCGCGCTAAAAACTATACCAAAATTATGTCTTTAGCTCCGGAGGTATTATAAGATGGCTATGAGAATTAAAAAAGGTGATCAAGTGATCGTGATTACTGGCCGTGATAAAGGTAAAACAGGTGAAGTTATCAAGTCAATGCCAAAAGAAAACAAAGTTGTTGTTCAAGGCATCAATCTTGTGAAACGTCATACAAAACCAACTCAAGAATCAGCTGGTGGCATTGTTACAAAAGAAGCCCCAATTCATGTTTCAAATGTTGCATTAATTGATCCAAAATCAGGTAAAGCAACACGTGTTGGTTTTAAAATTGAAAACGGTCAAAAAGTCCGCGTTGCAAAACGTTCAGGCGAAGTAATCAGTAAATAAGGGAATACATCATGACAGCAAGATTAAAAAAGAAATATGATGAAGAAATTGCTCCCGCTTTGTTAGCTAAATTTGGCTATAAAAACAAGATGGAACTCCCACGTTTAGATAAAATCGTCTTAAACATGGGCGTTGGTGAAGCAACAGAAGATCGTAAAGCACTTGAAGGTGCTTTAAAAGACATGGAAGCCATTGCTGGTCAAAAACCAGTTTTGACTCATTCCAAAAAATCTATTGCCACATTTAAACTTCGTGAAGGCATGCCAATTGGTTGTAAAGTTACTTTACGCCGTGATAAAATGTACGAATTTTTAGATCGTTTAATCACAATGGCACTTCCACGTGTTCGTGACTTTAGAGGTGTTCCAAGCAAAAGTTTTGACGGCCATGGCAATTATGCTTTTGGTTTGAAAGAACAAATCGTCTTCCTTGAAATCAACTATGATACAGTTGATAAGATTCGTGGTTTAGACATCTGTATTGCAACAACAGCTAAAACTGATGAAGAAGCAAAAGCTCTCTTAGCAGGTTTTGGTATGCCATTTATGAAATAAGGAATGAGAACATGTCAAAAAAATGTTTAATTAATAGAAACTTAAAGCGTGAAAAATTGGTTAAAAAATATGCCAACAAACGCGC
>JAZSGT010000044.1:0-19749 GCA_045532865.1 Alphaproteobacteria bacterium | reverse complement strand
TTTTAACTTTTCTTAAAATGCATTGAAAAATAAGGATTATTTTTTGCACAAAAACAAGGCAAAAATCGTGTTTTTTTGAATTTTTTTGAATTTTACCCCTCAAAAAGGTGTAAAAAAAAGAGGCTTTTTCACCTCTTTTTTTTGGGTTTTAATAATCTAAATTTTTCTTAATTTATTTTTCAATTAATGAGTGCCCTGTCATTTCAGATGGCTGAGCAATATTCATAATATCTAATAATGTTGGCGCTACATCTGCCAACGCACCATCTTTTAATCCTTTAACACCATGTGCATTCACAAGAACTGCTTTGACAGGTGTGTTTGTATGCGCTGTATAAGGAGCACCTGTTGTTTCATCTTTCATGCGTTCAGCATTTCCATGATCAGCAGTTACAAAAATAACACCATCTTTGGCTTTGACGGCATCAACCACTCTGCCCAAGCATGTGTCAACAGCTTCAACAGCTTTAATTGCTGCATCCATCACCCCTGTGTGACCAACCATGTCACCATTTGCATAGTTAACAATAATCACATCAAATGCATCACTGTTAATTGCTTCAACCAATTTGTCTGTTACTTCAAAGGCTGACATTTCTGGTTTTAAGTCATATGTTGCAACTTTTGGACTTGGAATTAAAATTCTTTCTTCATTTGGAAATAAGGTTTCTTTTCCCCCATTGAAAAAGAATGTAACGTGAGCATATTTTTCAGTTTCTGCAATACGCAATTGTTTCAACCCATTTTGAGCCAAAACTTCACCAAAAATGTTTGTTAATTCTTCTGGTGGAAACAAAACTTTTAACCACTTGTTGTGCTCAACAGAATATTCCGTCATTGCAACTGCTGATGCAAATTTGACAACACGGCAACGTGGGGCATCTTCAAAATCTTGTTGCAATAAGATACGTGTGATTTCACGTGCTCTATCTGAACGATAGTTTGCCATAATAAGACCATCACCATCTTGCATGCCTTTATAATCACCAATCACACAAGGAATAATAAATTCATCATAAACTTCTTTGTCATAAGAAGCTTTGATTGCTTCATCAGCTGTTGCATAGCGTTCACCTTTAGCATCAACCAATGCTTGATATGCTAAATCAACACGTTCCCACCGGTTATCACGATCCATGGCGTAATATCTACCTGAAACGGTGGCTATTTTAACATTTTTCATTGGTTCAATGGCTGCTTCAAGATCTTTGACAAACCCACGGCCAGAATCAGGCGCTGTGTCACGGCCATCCATAAAACAATGTAAACAAACTGGAACGCCTGCTTTATCTAAAATACCTGCCAACGCTAAAATGTGTGTTTGTTGGGCGTGAACACCACCTGTACCAACAAGACCCATCAAATGGCATGTCCCATTTGTTTTTTTCAGTGTATCAATCAAATCAACCAACACTGGATTTGTATCAAGCGTATGCGTTTCAATTGCTTTATCAATACGAGGTAAATCTTGCAATACAACTCTTCCAGCGCCTAAATTTGTGTGACCAACTTCAGAGTTGCCCATTTGACCATTTGGTAAACCAACATCTAAACCTGATGTTTTGAGCATACAACTTGGACTTGTTTTTACCAATTCATGCCAAACGGGAGTCTTTCCCTCTTCAATTGCATTAAAGGCTGTCTCAGCTCGGTAGCCCCATCCATCTAAAATACATAAAACAACTGGTTTTTGTTTTGTCATACCATTTCCTTTCTTTTACTTATAACATAAAGGGTGTCTATTTAAAATTTTCAAGTAGAAACCTTTTAAAAAAACTTGTGCTATATTATAAAACAAAATCTTCAAAAAGTGTAATATTTTTTTGCTTTTTTATAAAAAAAAGACTATAATATGCAAAACTTAACTCAAAAAGGATATGCTATGAAACAAATAAAAAAACCTGAACTTTTGTTACCTGCTGGCTCACTCAATCGTTTAAAAACAGCTTTTTTATATGGAGCAGATGCTGTTTATGCAGGCATGCCAGGCGTTTGCCTTAGAAATAAAATCTCTTTTACTGCTGAAGAAATGAAAGAAGGAATTGAATATGCTCATAGCTTAGGAAAAAAGGTTTATTTAACTGTAAACTTGTTCACGCATAATAAAGATATTGAACGAGTTGAAAATTTTATCACATTATTAAAAGATTTAAATCCTGACGGCGTCATTGTTGCTGACCCAGGGGTTTTTGCTCGAATTAAAGAAGAAATTCCAACACTTCCTTTGCATATTTCAACTCAAGCAAATGTCTGCTCAACACTCACCGTTAATTTTTGGAAGCAACAAGGTGCCTCACTTTGCGTGCTTGGGCGTGAAGTCCCCCTTCATGAGATTAAAGAAATTAGACAAGCTTGCCCTGATATTAAAATTGAAACATTTGTTCATGGGGCTTTATGCGTCAGTTATTCTGGCAGATGCTTGCTTTCTAACTTTATGACCGGCAGAAGTGCAAATAAAGGTAATTGCGCTCATTCTTGTAGATGGCGTTATAAAATTTATGAATCAGAACGTTGCAAACCAAATAACAACTCTTCTTATTATATTGAAGAAGAAACCCGCCCAGGTGAACTTATGCAAATTGATGAAGATGAAAATGGAACATATATTATGAATTCCAGAGACCTTTGCTGGCTCCCAAGGTTAAATGATTTGCTTCCAATTGGAATAGATTCTTTTAAAATTGAAGGTAGAAATAAATCTGAATATTATGCAGCTATTACTGCAAGAACATACAGACACGCTATTGATGACTGGTTCAACAATCCTAAAACTTGGACACCTGATAAATATATGGACGAATTGATGACACTTCAATCACGTGGATATACTGTTGGTTTCTTAGATGGTAATGCAGGACCTGAAGCACACAATTATGATGTATCAGCCAGTCTTGGTTCCTGGCGTTATGCAGGACTTGTAAAAGGATCAAACAACGGTAGAATTATAATGGAAATTAAACACAAAATTCAAAAAGGAATGGTTCTTGAATTTCTATCACCTTATCAATTAGAACCTATTCAAATTACTGTTGGAGATTTTTATGATCACCGTACAGGAAATGAAGCTGAAGTTATTTCATCAGGTCATTTAGGTCAAGCTATTGAAATCCCATTACCAGATGAAATTATTAAGCTTTTACCGACACTTACAGTTGTTCGAACAAAAATTGAAGATTAAAAAAAATATCCATTTTGCGAATCGCAATAAAAAAAGAAGAAAAATATGAAAATTTTTTATTCTTTTTTTTGTAAACCACTTTCAATATATTAACAAAGAGTAAATAATTTACCTTTTGTTAATAAAAAAAATAAAAATAACTTATTTTTCATAAAAAATCTTAAAAAAAACAATTGAATTGAAAAATGATTTATTTTATATTTAAGTTGAGTTTCACATATATTTAAGGAGTATTAATAATGAAAAAATATACAAACGAAGATATTCGCCTTGCGGCTTATTATATCTGGGAACAATTGGGTAAACCTTGGGGTAAAGAAGATGAATGCTGGAATATGGCATTAGAACAATTGATGATTTATGACACACCAAATTGTTCAAAAAAAGCAAAATGTGCTACAAAAAAAACTGCTTCTACAACAACAAAAACAACAAAAGCAGCCACATATAAAACAACAAATAATTCAAACACATCAAAAGCTAAAACATCTTTAAAAACACCTGCATCAGCTCGTTCTTCTGTTAAGGCTTCATCTTCAAACACAACAGATTTTAGCCATTTCAGAGCAAATGCAAGTTCAGTTAAGTCAAAAGTTTCTTTAAACACAAACAGAAACATTGATACAAACTACAACTTAAAAGTTGCAAAAAAATCTTTAATCTAATTTGATTTAAGATTAGGTAACAAAAAAAAGCAGTTTTTAAACTGCTTTTTTTTGTTGTTTATTTTGTTTCTAAAATATATCCATCGCTTGTATTTTTCAAAAGCAGTTCGGCCACATCTTCCCCTATTTTTTGTCGCAAAGCATAAACATGTGATTCAACAGTGTGGGTTTCAACATCTGGCCGATATTTCCATACACTTGTTAGCAAATCCATTTTCGAAGCCCCCTCAGGCAATGATTTTACAAGAAAAACAATTAAATCAGTCTCTTTTTCTGTTAAATAATAATCTTTTTTTGCCTTTTTGTCGTACAAACGCCGTTTTGAACCTTCAAATAAAAAGCGCTTATTTTCAAAAACAGGTAAAAATTCCTTTTTATTCAATAAATCTTTAATAAGTGATTTCAATTCATACAAATAACAAGGAACTGATAATTCAACATCAGCCTCCTCATGTGTTGCCCCAATTAAAAGAACTGGACACGGAATTGTTTCTTTTAAAAGTGTATTAACATCTTCTTGTTCCAATGAAACAATTAAAACATCTCCATAAACTCCATCATTTTTGTACGCCATAGCATCAAACATTTTCAATGCATCACAAAGTGCTGTTGTATATAAATGATTTTTAGAAAGAACTGTTATCATTTTTCTTGCCTTTTTAAGTAATCTATCCTAGTATGCCCTATATATTTATTCAATAAAACATATATAACATTTTAGCAGAAAGTAAAACAAAATGACAGCATTATTTTTCTATCAATGCCTTTCAATTTTATTGTATCCATTTATTTTATTATTACTTCTTTTTAGATTATATAAAGGAAAAGAAAATAAAAACAGAATAAATGAACGCCTCGGTTTTCCAAAAAAGAAAAGACCAGAGGGAAAACTTGTTTGGATGCATGGTGCAAGTGTTGGTGAATGTTTGTCAATGTTACCATTGGTTAAAAAGTTATTAGATGAAGATAAAAATCTTCACGTAATGGTTACATCAGGGACAGTCACATCTGCCGACTTGATGCAAAAAAGATTGCCTGAACGTGCATTTCATCAATTTATACCTATCGACACACCTTTGGCTGCCAAAAGATTTGTTAAACACTGGAATGCTGATGCAATTTTATGGTTTGAATCTGATTTTTGGCCCAATATGCTCAGAGCTATTTTTAAAAACAAAAAACCCCTTATCTTGTTAAATGGGCGTATCTCAGATAAATCTTTTCAACGTTGGCAAAAATTTCCTCATATCATCAAAAGCATTCAATCCCTTTTCACACTGTCATTTGGCCAAACAGCTGAAGATGCACGCAGATTAAAAGTCTTAGGTGCTCAAGATGTTATTTCAACTGGGAACTTAAAATTTGCAGCTGTTAACCCACCTTTTGATGCTCAAGAACTTAAAAAAATACATCAAAAGATTGGAACTCGACCTGTTTGGTGCATGGCAAGCACACATGATGATGAAGAAACTCAAGGTGCTGATATACATCTAGAATTAATTAAAAAATTTCCAGATTTATTAACCGTTTTTGTCCCCAGACACCCTCATAGAGCCGACTCAATTATTCAAATGTTGCAAAAAAAAGGATTAACAGTTGCTAGACGGTCTTTGAATGAAGAGATTACCCCCTCAACAAACGTCTATCTCGCCGATACAATTGGAGAAATGGGCCTACTCTATCAAATTGCGCCTGTTGTATTTGTGGGAGGGTCATTAATTAAATTTGGTGGTCAAAATATGCTTGAACCAATGCGTTTATCAAGAACTGTTCTTATTGGTCCTCACGCCTTTAATTTTAGAGAAATTGTCAAAACAGCAAAAGAAAAACAAGCCCTCATTGTAGTTGAAGATAAAAATGAACTCAAATTAGAATTAGAAAAATTCTTTACTAATCCACAAATGTATCAAATTATGCAAAAAACAGCTCATCAACTTGCTACTTCAGAAATGGAAGTTCTCAATAGAGTATGGGACATTTTACATACAAGATTTAGCTTATAAAAAAAAGATAAAAAAAGATAAAAAATACTGGAAATCTTCTTTTTTTATGTTATAGTAAAAAAAACAACATAATTAGGAGGAAAAAAATGGGAACGCCAAAATTTTGGGATGTTCCAAATTCTTTGATATCTAAGGTACTCAAACCTTTTGGAGCGCTATATGCTTTTGGAACAGCATATAGATTTAGAAAAGCAAAACCATATCAAGCAGATATTCCTGTTATTTGTATTGGAAATTTATCCGTTGGTGGAACAGGAAAAACACCTGTTTGTTTGGCTGTTGCAAAAGAGTTGTTCAAACTAAACCGTGACTTTTTTTTCTTAAATCATGGGTATAAAGCTCGCTTAAAAAATGTTCTTGTAGATTTAGAAAGACATACAGCTTATGATGTTGGGGATGAAGCCATCTTACTTGCTTGTTATGGTCCTACAGTTGTTGATAATCAACGCGCTCGTGGAGCTCAACTAGCTATTCGAAAAGGTGCTAAATGTATTTTAATGGATGACGGTTTTCAAAATCCTTCTCTTATCAAATCTTTTTCTTTTGTTGTTGTTGATGGCAAAAAAGGATTTGGTAATGAATGTGTTTTACCAGCAGGACCATTACGCGAACCTATACTGAAAGGTCTTGAACGAGCTGACGCAATTGTTCTTGTTGGCGAAGATGAATGGGGTGTTAAATTTTTCTTACAACGTAACAAAATTGACCTTCCCTTATTTACAGGACATTTTAAAGCAAAAACAAAATCCATTGCCCCATTAAAAGGAAAAGAGGTTCTCGCCTTTGCAGGAATTGGCAGACCTCAAAAGTTTTTTGATTTTTTAAAACAAAACGATATCAATCCGGTAAAAACTGAAGAGTATCCGGATCATTATTTTTACACACGTTTCGACATAGAACGATTACTTAAAAAAGCAAATGGATTGCCACTCATTACAACAACAAAAGATGCTGTAAAAATACCAAAAGATTTACTCAAAAACATTCATATTGCTGATGGACAATTTGTATTTGACAAACCAGAGGAAGTTCAAGAGCTCCTCAAGGGAATTGTTCTTTAATTAAGGAGAAAATTATGGCAAAAGCGATTAGACGGGGGACTCGTTCATTTTTTCAACGCTATGTTTCTGATCCTATTATGGCATTGTTTGTTTTGCTTATTTATTCTTTTTTCAGAGCATTACCTGCACAAACTGCCTCTCTTTTAGGAAGTAAAATAGGCTCTCTTTTGTATAAATTAATGCAAAAAAGAAATAAAATCGCTCGTCGCAATTTAGAAATTGCCTTCCCTGAAAAAACAGCTTCAGAAAGAGAAACTATTTTAAAAAAAATGTGGCAACATTGGGGACGTTTTTTTGCAGAAATGCCTCATGGAGAAACGCTCTATAAAACAGCTCGAAAAAATGGTTTAGACAATTTAAAAAAACTTCATCAAGATAAAAAAGGTTGCTTTGTTTGTTCAGCTCATTTGGGGAACTGGGAACCTGCAGTTTCTGCTCCATTATTCGATGATTATTATCTAAATCCTGTTTATCGTGTTGCAAACAATAAATGGATTGATAAAATTATGTTTCAACGCCGAAAAGGAACACTTATTCCTAAAGGAAGTGCCGGCGCAAGATTAATGCTTCAAGTCCTCAAAAATGGAGGTGGCGTTGTTATTCTTTGTGACCAAAAATTAAGAGAAGGAATTGATGTCCCCTTCTTTGGAAAAATGGTTAAAACAGCTCCAGCAACGGCAACTATTGCTCTTAAAATGAATTTACCAATTATTATGGCAAGATGCATTCGTGGAACAGATGGCATTTTTGATATTGAAGTTTCAACCCCACTTGAAATGCCTGACATTAAAAAACTTGGAGAAGAAAAAGCCATCTATGAATTAACACTTAAAATCAATCAAACCATTGAAGATTGGATTAGACAAAACCCAGAACAATGGCTCTGGGTTCATCATCGATTTGACAAGTCTGAATACAACAACTAACGAATAAATTGTTGCTGATTTTCCCTTGTAGGAAGTAATTTTGCCTTTTTGATTAACTTTGGAGTTGAGGTTTTTTGCTCAACAGCACATCCTTTCATACCAACGCCAACACCAGACAAAATTGCTCCCAATCCCAATATATAAGCAACACCACCCACAATCATTGGAACAGAGCGCACTCTCGCACTTGATTTTTCTTCCAACAAATGCTTTGCATATAAATGGTTAAAACGTGCTTTGGTTTCTTCAGAAGCATTTTCATCCATCACATCAACATAACCAGCACGCCCTTTTTTTACTTTTTTAAAAAGGGGATACACTTCTTGTGGGAGTTCCTCTTTAACTATCAAACCACATTCCACACCAGCTTTTAATGCTGCAACTCGCTTCACATCATTAATATTATCTATTTCAATACGCATTTTTTCTCCATAAAAAAAAGCTCACAAAGAGCCTTTGTTGGTGCTCAAGAAAGGACTCGAACCTTCACACTCGTTAAAGTACTAGCACCTGAAGCCAGCGCGTCTACCAGTTTCGCCACTTGAGCATTTTGGAATTTATTATAAAAAATATCACACAATAAGTCAATATATTTCACTTCAAAAAATTATTTTTTTAAAGTTTCATAAAAAATGCTTTGAAAAAGAATTAAAAATCATTTAAAGTGATTCAAAAAGGAGAAAAAAAATGACTGAAAATAAAAATTCTAAAAATTCATATCAAGTTCCAGATTCAAGCTCTGTTGACTTAAGTTGGAAACGTTTCATATTACCTCCCATTCATAAAGAGGGGTTAAAAATTTTTGCTGTTGCAGCTCTTATTGTTGTATTACTCAGCTTAGTTAGTGCTTGCTCTTTGGTTATTTGCTTGCCATTACTTGCCTTTGTGTTCTATTTCTTTAGAAACCCATCACGTGTTACCCCTGAAGGAGATAATCTTATTATTTCTCCAGCAGATGGGATTGTAAGCAACATCAAGTACATGGTTCCTCCAAAAGAAATGGGCCTTGGCGAAGATCCTCTTTTACGTATTAGTATTTTTATGAGCGTATTTAATGTTCATGTTAATCGTGCTCCAACAAGTGGCATGGTTGATGCACTTACCTATCGTCCTGGAAAACTTGTTAATATTGCTGACAAAGATAATGAAGATAATGAACGCCAAGAAATCACCATTAAAAGAGAAGATGGTATTAAAATTGGTTTTATTCAAATTGCAGGTTTAGTAGCTCGTCGCATCTATTGCCCTTTAAAAGTCGGTGAAATGGTTAAAAAAGGCGCTATTTTTGGAATGATTCGCTTTGGTAGCCGTTTGGATGTCTATTTGCCAACAGGTGTTTATCCAAAAGTTTTACCAGGACAAATTATGGTTGCTGGTGAAACAATTTTAGCAGATTTAAATGAGAAGCAATAACAAAACAGGTGAAATTTTATGACTGACAAAGAACTCAATATCAGACCAATATTTCCAAATGCTGTGACAATGACAGCTCTTGCTTTTGGGGTATCCTCTATTAACATGTCATTTTGGGGCGAATGGTCTTTAGCAATTTTATTCATCGCTCTTGCAGGGGTATTCGACTTCTTAGATGGAAAGGTTGCTCGGATGCTTAACGTATCATCAAAATTTGGAGCTGAACTTGATTCACTTTCTGATTTTGTCAGTTTCGGTGTTGCTCCAGCTTTTTTGATGTACCTATGGACAATGGATGGAGCTACAAGAATTAGCGTCCTTCAAAATTTAGCCGTTAAAAAAGAAGCTATCGGCGTTTATTGGGGCTTTGTTTTGTTTGTATCCATGTGCTGTGCAGCTAGATTAGCTCGTTTCAATAGCTTGATTGATACAGAACAACCACCTTATTGGAAACATTTTTTCATGGGTGTTCCAGCTCCAGCAGGTGGCTTTTTAACAATGCTTCCTCTTGTATTCTGGTTGGCAACAAATCAAAGCATTGAGTGGTTTAGAAGTCCTATATTGGCTGCTATATTTTTAATGTTTAGTGGTATTATGATGGCAAGTAAAATACCTACTCTTTGTTTGAAACATCTGCATATTTCTTCCGGAGCATCTACCCTTCTTTTAATTATTGCTCTTTTTGTTATTGCAGGCCTTCTTTCATTCCCCTGGGTTATGTTAAGTTTAATAGGAATTTGTTATCTTTTGTCAATTCCTGTTTGTATATACTATTTCTTAAAATTTAAAAAAGAGTATCTTCATTCAAAAGGATAAAAAATGAAAAAAAACCTTTTTCTGCTTTTTTTCATCGCAAGCGGCTTGTGCCAACAAGTCGCTTTTGCCGAAGAAATAAATACCCAAAATTCATCACATGTAAATCTATTAGAAACCCCTTTTTACAAAGAGGTTAGAGAAAAAATCATAAAGGATATTCAAAAATCTTTTCATGAAAATAAAGATGAATTAATGACGTTTCTAAAACAAACAGAAAAATATACAGAAGAAGAATATCTAAAATTATACAACAGCTATGATGTCAACCCTCCTTTTATTGAACAAAATGGCATTTTTGAATTAAATCCTGATTACGAAACAAAAAATGTAAAATATATTGAACAAAATGGTCAATGGATTGAAAATCCAAACTATATAGAAAATCCATCTTATCAAACAAAAACTGTAACAAATTCTAATGATATTATACCATCCATAGAAAATAAAAAACGCCTTGGTAAAAAATCATTGAACATTAATCCTGATAACTTTAATTAATGAAAAAAATTCAAAATACAACATCTAATTTTGCACCAATTATCATTTTAGCCAGGCCACAATTAGCTGAAAATATGGGTATGGTTGCTCGTGCAATGATGAATTGTACTTTATCAGAATTAAGACTTATTAACCCAAGAGATAACCACCTTAGTGAAAAAGCAATTTCAGCTTCTTCTGGTGCTCAAATTATTTTAGAACAAGCAAAAACATTTGAAACGCTTGAAGATGCTATTGCAGATATACATTATGTTCTGGCCACAAGTGCTCGAAAAAGAGACATGACAAAAGAAATATTTTCACCCGAAGATGGCATCAAAATGATAAACACTATTGCCTCACAGAAAAAGAAAATAGCGTTCCTTTTTGGAGCTGAAAGAACTGGTCTTTTAAATACAGAAATTGTCTTAGCAAACGGCATTGTAGAAATACCATTAAACCCTCTACATGCCTCATTAAACCTTTCTCAAGCTGTTTTATTACTCGGATACGAATGGTATAAAAGCCAACTAAAAAATTCAAATTCACGACTTGAAATGGGCACTGCAAAACTTGCAACACAAGAAGAATATTTGGCCTTATTTTCTCATTTAGAAACTGCACTTGAAAAAAGAGGTTATTTTCGGTTTAAAGATAAAAAAGAAAGAATGAAACATAACCTAAGAAACATTTTTTTAAGAAATCATTTAACATCACCTGAAATTAAAACACTTCATAAAATTTTCACAGATTTAACTCGAGATGAAAACTCATAGGATATATATATGAAAAAATTAATTTTATTTTCTTGTCTTTTTTTATCAGCCTGCTCTTCTGATAAATTTCCTTTTTGTCATCATTATTCTTATTTAAATAAAAATAATGAGGTTAAAACAAGCTTATACATTCAAAAAAATGGTCAAATAGAAAAAGAAATTAAAACACCAAGAAAAACCTTTTCACAAAAAGGATTATACACTGTTCAAAATGAAATTTTATCATTATACATCAAAAATCAAAAAGAAGATTACCTCATTAAAGAGGATGCCGATACTCTTGTTGATTTAAAAACAAATAGACCTCTTAAATGTGATTAAAAAAAGGCTTAAAAAGCCTTTTTTTAATATGTTTTTAATTCTGTTTGAATTCCAATTTTCACTGCATTATTTTCACACTTCTTTTTCTGTGAAGTGGCGACATTTTCACAAACAGAACTATCCTCAAAATTTAATTCGACCATAATCACATCACGACCGATTTTTTCATCAAAGTATATAAATGAGTGTTCAATACCCATTTCTGTTGCTGGAGTCAGCGACATTTGAACACCATTTATTGCTTTCAATCCAGATATTTGATTAAAAGCTAAACCTTTACACTCATACATATAATCAATACGTTCTTCTTCTAGCTCTTTAACACAATAGTCATATATCGTATGAGCATACTGCTTTGCAACCTTTAAAATTTTATTTACTTCAATTTGCTTCAAAATTGAATTGTAAATATCAGAAATCAAAATTGTATCTTTCAAAACAAGATCCATTTGGTTTTGATACGAAGTAAGAGAGTCTCCTAAAAACTGAGGTAACATGGAAACTAATCCATAAAAATCAGCTTGATTTTCACCTTTTCCAGAAACACCATTTACTGTAACTGTATCAGAACCATTAAAATCAACATCAAGCTGACCTTCTGGAGTTTTATATAAAGAAATACGCCCCGTAATGAAAGAATCAATCAAGTGAGGATGCTTTTTGATTTCTCCAACATCTCTAGCTGTTATATTTTCACTAACTGAGATATCAAAGGTTGCTAGCTTTTGATTATTTTCATCATAGATTGTTACATTTTTTAATGAAAGACCTGCTAAAATGCGTGCCAAATTTTTGTTACCCAAACGCTTTTTAAATCCATTTGCAAGCAACGTAGCGGTCATCATATATCCTTTTTTTATATTTGGAATAACAACTTCACCCTCTAAGAATAAATTAAGTGTTTGGGGATACTTTGCCCAAATTGAAAAAGTATCTTCTTGACTTTGAATTTGAACAAGCCGTTGTCCCATATGGTCAAGTAAACTCAACTGACTTGTGGGTGACAATTCATTAATAACGTGAAAAGTTCCGTCAAACAATAATCCTGTTTTTCCATCTATACGAGGAACTTCTATTTTTTTTAAACTCAAAGTATTTGCCACCATCTTGATGGATTCAGCTTTTTCATTATTCCAATTCAGTTTTTCTAAAAAAGGAAGCAAATTTTCTTTTAATTCAAACCCAAGTAAAAAATTTTGATCTTTTTGAGTTAATAAATGAAGGTCGATTTTTTTCTCATCTTCACCAACCGTAAATGATACATCTTTTGGTAAAAACACATTTTTATTTGCGTCTTTTGAAAAAGTTAAGTTAGGGGTAAAAGATATTTTAGACCCCTCTACAAGATTTGGATATGCTGTCTCACCTTTAAAAACACCCTGACCAAAAGAAAACTTGTAAGAAGCATTATTCACATTCAAACATTTATAAAAATCATCTCTCGAGCCAGTTTGCAAAGACCATGAAAAATACCTAAACACATCCAATCCAGAACATTTTAATTTTCCATCTATCCAATTTCCATTTGTATCTTTAAATGAAAAAGTTTTATCTTTATTCACAACCCCTGATATATTTTTATATGAAATAGGTCCTATCAATTCTCCTGCAATAAATTGAGCCTGAGCATTTAATCTGCCATAATGAACAGAAACTATACCACTTGTTTTATCATTAATGTTCTCAACAAGTATAGGCTTACCATCTAATTTATATTCCAAATTTCTTGTACCTAATCCACGTGTGGACTTAACTTGCGCAAAAATATGAGTTGAACACATTGTTGAAATCATCAGCGCAAATAATAAAGTTTTTTTCATTTAAAATTCCTTTGAAAATAAAACACTTACTTCATACTTACAAAAATAGTTTCTTTTGTCAATAAGAAATAACCCTTGAATAACTCTTTCTACTTATATTTTTAATATATTATAAATTCTCGCAGCACACGTATTACAGCATCCATATTTTAAATTTCTTTAAAAATCAAATTTTAAACAATATATTTTTATTATCCTTGTTTTTTTACATTTATATTCATCTTTTATTTCAAATAAAATCTGCATATCAGTTGAACTTTACAAAAAATATTGACAAACAATAAAACATATGATATGATAAACCATACAAATTCAAAAAAAAAGAGGTCACAATGAGTACTAATGACAGTTATGATTTTTATAATGATGTCGCAAAAGCATACAATCACAGTCAAAAAGCTGGTTGTGGATGTGGGTGTTTAACTGGTTTGATTGTGTTAGGATCAGTTATTGCTTCGGTTTTAACACCATCCATGACATTTGATAAACTTGGCGAACAATGGCAAAAACCAAATCCTGATGCTCAAAGAGTTATCAAAACAAAACGTCCTTATCATGAAATTCAAAACAACAGAAATCACCAACGTAATTAAAGGGAGGTTTTTATGAATTATACCGATGAAGAGAAAAAAATATTAAGACGCAGTCGATTTGATGGTTTTGCAAATGGCTATAGAAAAGGGTGCTGTTTTTCTATTTTTATCTGTGGAATGGCAGTGTTTTCACTTTCATTTTGTTCAAACAAACCTATCAACTATCAAATTCCATTTGATAAACAACCTTCTCTTGTGAAAAAAGGAACACCTATTGTTAAAACAACAAACAATCAAAATACAAAAGAATAAAACTTTGTAATCTCAATCAGAAGCGTTGAAAATTCAACGCTTCTTTTTTTATTTAATCTGTTCTTTTAAATCATTTATTCCTCGAAACAAAATCCCATCCATTCCAAGCGATTTTGCAACAGCAATATTTTCAGAAGAATCATCTATCAAACACATCTGATTAAATGGAACTTTTAAATAATTTTTAGCATAGATAAAAAAAGATGGATCTGATTTTGATACACCCAATCTTGCAGATGTAAAAACCCAACCAAAAACATCATTCCATTCTGTTAAATTTTCAAGTAAATAATCCATTCTTATATGTGGTTGATTAGAAGCTATATGAAACAAATGCCCCCTTGCCTTTTCAGACTTAATCCATTCCCAAACATCTGTATTTACACGCATATCTCTTGAAAGCCAATATTCTAAAAAATCGGCAACAGATATATTTAATTTATGTTTTTTTAAAAAGGGTTCAACAAACCGTTCCAAACTTTTTGTTCTTTGCAAAGCAATCAAAAAGGGCCCATCAAACAATTCTTGCAACACCTTTGAGGATATCCCAAAGTCTTTTTCAAAATCTTCAGACCAATGAAAATGCAATACCCCATTCTTATCTATATGATATGTATCCAACAAAGTATTATCTAAATCCATCAAATAATGCATTATATCCTCTCAAAAACCCAATTCTTTCAATTTGGCTGTAATTTCATTTGTTCTTAAAATCTTGTATGGTATCTTTTGTTTTCTCAATATATTTTCAACAATAGGAAGTATTCTATATCTGTACTTTATATTCCATTTCAACAAATAATAAAGAGAAACTATCCCACCAACCTTTTCTTTTCGATACCACCTAATAATGTCTCTTTTAATACATCTAATTTGAGAAAGAAGAAAATTAGGTTTTAAAATATACACCACATCAACCTGCTCAAAAATAGGTCTGACCCAATCTTTATAATAGACACCATCAATAATCCAAGATTTGTTTTTAGATAAAAAATCTTTTAAAACAGCATCTCTTTCATCTGGATTTTTCTTTACATTATAAGCTGTTGCAGAATTATCCCAATAAATATCGTCTAATTCTAAACAAGGGCTATTATCTCGCTTTGACAACAACCTTGATAATGTTGTCTTTCCCGATCCCCCTGATCCCATAATATACAATTTTGTCATCTTTTAAACAACTCCACTTTCTAAAATCGAAACATTTTTCTCAATTGGGTTAATTTCAACCATACCCCCATATGGTAATATCAATTGAGGAACCGTATGCCCAAAATCCATATGTGTAACAACTGGAATATCAACATGATATTCCGTCAAAACCTTTAAAATTGCTAAATCATAATCTTTATATGTATTTACAAACGCCTCTTCTTTTTGTTTTTCTGTTTCTAAAAACTCACCACCAGGCCTTGCAAATAAAATTCCTTTTATAAAAGGCAAAATTCCTTGTGCAGCTAAATTTCTTAAAAAATACGTTACTTGAGCAGGAGTTGGTTTATCTTCACTTGTTTCAATAAATAAAACAGTATCTTTCCATTCAGATTGACTTGGCCACAATTTTGTTCCATTGATAAAATTTAAAACCTCAAGACATCCACCCATTAAACGACCTGTTACCTTCTTACGAGCACCCAAAAATTGCCATCCTGAAGTATTTCTTCTTTTTCTAAATACATTATCTTGCTCAATAAAATCCCAAAATTCAGTGATATAAAAATCACTTTGTGGCAATACCCCTATTGCATTTGTTTCAAACAATGTTTTTTTTGTATTTTCAATCATGTAAGGAGGAATTCCACCATTTTCACCATAACCAAATAGCAAAGAAGGACTGTAAAAACTTGAAACTCCAGCCTTTAAACACATAAAATGATTAACAGTCGTATCACTCATTCCCAGAAAAATTTTAGGATTATTCTTAATAATATTAAAATGAGTTTCATCCATTAAATTCAAAAGCCTAATTGTATCGTCACCACCAATTGTTGTGATAATACCTTTTATTGTTGGATCTAAAAAAGCATTCATAAAATCATCTAAGCGATTTTTAGGATTTTGATAAATATCCATTGGGTCATCAAGTGTATGAGGCATCTCAATTACTTGAAGCGAAAAAGCTTCTTCAAATTGTTTTTTAGCCCGTTTATAACGCTTTGAAGCAATCGTTGCGAGCCCAGATGAAAGGGCAACACATGCTATTTTATCTCCTTTTTTTAATGCATTCGGTTTAATCAGTTTTTTCATCACAAAGCCCTTAACCTAATACACTTGACACTCTGCACCCTCAAAACGCCACTGTCTGATATAATCGTCTTGTATGATAAAAACAGTTGTGCACCCTTTAGAAACTGCTGCTGTGTCATCTTTAAAAAAGGAATAATCCAAGGCCATACGAGGCATTCTTTCAATTTTATTCCCAGAAGCAACAGGTTTCATCTTATTTTTTATATACACAACATAATTAATATCTTTTTTAGTGTAATCATAAGATGGGTTACCCCATACAGAAACAAGATCTTCTTTTCCTTTTCCAAGCCACTGATCTAAAACTTCCTGATATTTTTGTGTTGAGGCTTGTGGTCCTTTATCTATAAATGAACAAGCTGACACTAAAAAAAATATTAACAGACAATATAACGCTTTCATTTTAAGTACTCCTCAATACAATTTTTAATTTTTTTTCCCTCCTTTTGCAAGAAAAATTTGCATTTATTCCAAAGAGGTTTTAATATGTAAAAAAATCCCAAAGGAGATTTAGATGAAAAAATTATTTTTACTTTTACCACTTTTTTTGCTAAACGCTTGTCAAAATAATACTCAATCTTTAAATGGAACAGCTTATCAATTCCAATTCAATGAAACACCTATTTTAATTGCTTTTGATAAAAATGAAAATCGCTATTATGGAAAAGTTGTGAATAATTATTTTGGAAATTACACACAAACCGGCAACAAAATCACATTTCAAGAAACAGGTTCTACCATGATGATGGGACCTGAAAAAGACATGAAAGCTGAGCAAAAGTGGTTTGAAACGCTTCCTCAAATTACTTCATATTCGAAAACTAAAAACTCACTTATTTTCACACTTAAAGATGGGTCACAAATAAAGTTAAATAAAACAACTTTTCCCAACTAATTTTTGTTGACAATTTTTCAAAGTTGAAATACTTTGACATTCTAAAATATGGAGGCTATATGTCTTTTATTACATCTTTTGATTTTCAACAATTTTTAAGTGCTTTTTTGGTTATTTTTGCAGCAATCGACTGTATTGGGGCAATTCCAACAATTCTTTCAACAAAACGAAGAGGAAGCTACATCAACACAAACAAAGCAACATTTCTTTCCATTATTATGTTGTTTGGTTTTTTCTATATCGGGGAAGCTTTTTTATCCCTCTTCCATCTTGATATTTCATCCTTTGCAATTGCTGGGTCATTGGTTGTGTTTTTAATCGGGCTTGAAATGATTTTGGATGTTGAAATTTTCAAATCTGGAGGTCCTTCTAGCACAAAAGATGCAACATTTATTCCTATTGTTTTTCCAATGCTCACAGGTGCAGGTGTTTTAACAACCCTTTTATCCATTCGGTCACAATATAGCGACATCAATATGTTTTTTGCCATGATTGCAAACGTTGTTGTTATCTATTTTGTTCTTCGATTTGTTGAAAAAATTGAGGCACTTTTAGGAAAAAGTGTCATATATATGCTTCAAAAATTCTTTGGGATTATTTTGCTTGCTATGGCTGCCAAACTTTTCATCACAAATGTTACGATTTTAATCGCAAAAACATCTGGAATGTAAATAAATTTTGACAAAAACTCAATTTTATGTTAAACTCTTTTTCCAAAGGAGTTTAACATATTTTTTTGATAATTTTTACAGATAAAAAATATTTATTTTCTTACACATACAACTATTAAAATAACCACATATAAAGCTGATAAACAGGCAAAAATGAGTGCTTCTATTTTACAAAACCGGCTTCAAAAAAATACCCATAAAAAAAGAAAAATCTTTTTCTTATGTTATTTAGCATCTCTTGCTTTTTCTGTTTATCAAGGCTCTATTCTTTTAAATAATTCAATTGAATTTTTTGATAAAAAAAAACAATCTTCAAAAGAACATTCCCTTTTTAATATCTTATCTCCTTTAATAACAACAAGTTTATGGATTTTTATCACACGAAAAACGTTTAAATTATTGAACGAATTATTTCCAAACAAAAAAAGAGAAATAAGCGTTTCTTCTGATGTCTTACAACAGCTTTGTTATGTGAAGTATCCTTCAAAAAATACCACCTCTGTTTATGATCCTTTGACTGAAACTGACATCAAAAATCTCACAACTTATATTGATTTTTCACACCTTAAAAAATCAGAACAACAATTTATCCTTCAAGATTTAATTATTACAGCTTACTATAGCCCACTTGTTGCCAAGATTCTTAAAAGTAAAATTCGAACAGCAACTCTTCTTATTGATAAAAATTTATATTGTTCTGGCATTTCAGATTTTGCCCCTGAAATTGATATTGAGGGGAAAATTATTCTTCAAAATTTTGACAATCCTTTAGTTACTGCGCATGAAATACTTCATCTCAAACAAGCTCAAGATGGTTCTTATTGTTTAAAAAATTTAAACCACTATTTACATTTGATAAATGAGGCACAGGCACAAGGCTTAAATTACGTTTTAAATTATGAAATCACAAACGAATGCCAACAACATAATTCGTCAAAAAATGATCTAACTAACTGGGAAAAAACACTTTACACCAGTCAATTAAAAAAAATCAAAAAACAACACCCAACACTGAGCGAGCGTGAACGCAAAGGAAAAACTGAAGAAATGAGTATTGGCATCTTGATGAAATGCCTTTTAGAAAGTGATAAAAAACTACGTGAAGAAATTTTTGTTACAGCATGTGGTCCTTTTTCTTCCAAAACAGATAAAGCAAATTTTAACACATACTGCCTCAATTGGAGAAAAACTTATATTAATGAAGATGTATTAAAACGTGAAAATGAAGTAAGTTCAATTCTAAAACACACACCTAGTATTATCCAACATGAAGTCAATATGATACCAGATTTTAACACTTATTTTACAACTGAAACAGGCATTCCTCAAGATATAAGCCGTATCAAAATTTCAAAACAACAACCCATAGCACTCTTTCAATTTATCCCCCATTTGCATGGAAAGGACTAATCTTTTTTAATGTTTAATACTTTTTATAACATATTAATAAAAAAGAACCAAAATAATAGCTATATACCTTATCAAAAAACAAGCATCCCTCTATTTTTGCTTAAAAATCTTATTTATTTCAAAGATAATGAGGGAAAAACACTTCCAACAAATAATCTCACAATAGATGATTTAAAACAACTTGTTGCACAAATTGATTTTTCAAATCTTTTATATCAAAAAAAA
>JAZSGT010000030.1:0-6272 GCA_045532865.1 Alphaproteobacteria bacterium | reverse complement strand
AATGTTTGACACCTATTATGGTAGGTTAATCGAATTTGAAAACAAGGGATTTTCTTGTTACGAAGGGGATTGTAACACCTTTAAATGCGCACCTAATTTTTTGGTTCAAAATGGAATTGTTGTTAATGCGATGTTCAAAGGTTATTGCTGCGAAAGTCGCCCTTGGTTTTCAACCAGAACAGCCAGAGGAACTTTCCCCTTTATACTCCCTTGGAATTATTAACACACAGCTAGCCTAGCTCAAAAGAAACCTTGATGTTAAAAAGCACAACCTCCGGTGCGTTAAGAGCAAGGCATTAAAAAGCCCAACTGATAGTAAGTTAAAAATCTGCTTTTAAGGGCAACCTAGGGACACTTGCGCCACCAAAAAGCCCGACCTCCTGTGAGTTAAGAGCTGGCACACAAAATGCCACCTAAAGCGAATACACCTCCCTCAAGTACCTTGGGCTAAAAGCCCTTTTTATCCGTACTATACAGTCGGCGCATTCATCTTTATTTGGCTATTTTGTGCTGGCTCTTAACACGTACCTGAAATCGAGGTTAAAAAAAGAAACCTCGATTTATGTGATGTCTCGAAAATGAAACCTCGTTCTGTGGTATGGGTTAAGAGTCAGTTTAAAGGGATGAAATAGTGCTATAATCGTCAAGCGTATAGTACGGAGAAAAAAGAGCGTTAGCGATATTGTACTTGAGCTTGGCGATTGTGGTGCTAGGTCGCTCTTTAAACTGTAACTCTTAACGCACCGGAGGTTGAGTTCATTAATCCTTGACAAGCCTCTTGTATCTTGCTAAAAGGGGATATTCGAAACAAAAAAAAGGATTAATATGAAAAATAAACTTATTTCTCCCATTGAGGCTGCAAAACTTGTTCAATCAGGAGATTGTGTGATGATTGGAGGGTTCTTAAAATGTGGAACGCCTCAAACGTTGATTAAAGCGCTTTTAACTTTGGATACAAAAGAGTTGACTATGATTGCCAATGACACGTGTTTTCAAGATTCTGGGCGTGGGCTTTTGGTTGCAAATGGCAGATTGAAAAAGGTGATTGCTACCCACATTGGTACCAATCCTGAAACAGGGCGCCGGATGAATGAAAAGCTCTTGGAGGTTGAGCTCGTTCCTCAAGGCACATTGGCCGAGCGTATTCACGCAGGCGGCGCGGGTTTAGGTGGTGTGCTCACCAAAGCTGGGATTGGTACACTGATTGAAGAGGGGAAAGAAAAGGTTGTTGTTGAGGGGCAAACCTATTTGCTTGAAAAACCACTTTATGCTGATGTGGCGTTGATTTATGGCTCAAAAGTGGACCCTTATGGGAACATTTCTTTCCACGGTACGACACGGAATTTTAACACCATTATGGCAATGGCTGCCAAAACGGTGATTGTGGAGGCTGAAGAATATTTAACTGAACCAATGAATCCAGATGATGTGGTCATTTCTGGGATTTTTGTTGACTATATTGTGAAAAAAGAGCAGGAGTAACCCATGGAATTAGATAAAAATGAATTGCGTCATATGATTGCCAGGCGTGTGGCTCAAGAGTTTAAAGATGGGGACGTTGTTACCCTTGGGATTGGTATGCCAACCTTGGCTTCAAACTATATTCCTGAAAATGTGCATGTGTTTTTGCAGTCTGAAAATGGGATTTTGGGGGCTTCTGGCATTTTGCCTTTGGAGAAGGCTGACAAATCCATCACAGACGCTGGGGGAAATTATGTGAGCATTGGGGCTGGTGGTTGTTTTTTTGACAGCTTGACGAGTTTTTCAATGATTAGAGGAGGGCACATCAACACAACTGTTTTGGGTGCGCTTCAAGTAGATGAAGAAGGAAACCTTGCCAACTGGCTTGTCCCTGGCAAAATTGTGCCTGGTATGGGTGGGGCAATGGACCTTGTGGTCGGGGCGCAAAAGGTGATTGTGATGATGGAGCATACGGCAAAAGGCATGCCTAAAATCCTTAAAAAATGCACGTTGCCACTCACAGCCATTCATGAAGTGGACATGATTATCACCGAAAAATGCGTGATGGAAAGGGCTTCAGACGGCCTTTGGTTAAAAGAAATAAATAAATTGTCAACTTTGGATGAAATTTATGCCACAACTGAGGCAAATTTTAAAGTTGCAAGCGATTTGAAAACTTTTTAAACCCTTAAAAATCAAAGCGTTAGAAAAGGGGTTCAGTTTTTTGTCTTTTTAAAAAAGATTAAACTGAGCCCCTTAAAAGTCAATATGGGGTGTGGATTTTCTTTTGTCAATAGCGAGCAAAAATAATTTTAAATGATTATTACTTTTATATTCTCACACGGATATAAGGTTAGGTATTTGTATATAAAAAAACACATCATATGAAGGGGTAAAAAGTATATTTTGTTGTATATTTTTTGTGGGTGTGATATACTGTTTAAAGGGTGTTTTAGCACAAGGGGAGTGGTTTTGAATGGATTTGAGAAGACGATTAGGTATTTCAGGTTCAAGGGTAAACAGTTCAAGTGCAACTTTGCAAGATGCAAGTGATTTGAATCAGGTTGTGCAACCCTTTAATTTGTGGGATGAAGACCGTCAAAAACAGGCAATTGCTTTCAAACGATATGAAGAAAATTATAAAAGGTTATATAAACAACTGCCCAAAGAGTGGCGCCCTTATTTGACTGAAATGGCTTCGAGCGCTGTGGGGCAAAGTATTCTTGCCAATTTGCCGGAAAATTTAGATGTTGATGAGGTAGATGCTTCTGATTTAAATGGAGCTGGGGCTTGCTATGATTCTGACAAAAATACGTTGCAATTATCTGATGTGGTTAATTCTAAAACAGGGGCAGATGGCAAATATGAGCCGTATATGTGTTTGGTGCATGAATTGCGTCATGCTGCGCAAGATAGGCTGGGTTTAACGTTGGGAAGGGGTAATTCCCCCTCTGATATGGTGATGAACACTTTGTTAAGTGAGGCAGACGCTTTTGCTTTTGGTAATTCAGAACAAGTGGTGATGAATGTGTTTGGCACATCCAAACCTTCAAAAGATCAGATTTTGGCATTTATGCGCCGTGATTTAATCAATGAGGGTAGAAAAAATAATCAAGGATTAAGCTTGGATCAAACAAGAAAAAGGGTTCAAGAAAGTTCGGAATATGTTTTGCAGCAGGCTCTTAAATCTTGTAATGGTAATTTGGCAAAAGCAAAGCAAAAACTCAGGCAAAGAGTGTTTAATGCTTATTGGCGTGGGGCAAGCTATTTTGACCAGATTTCATATGAAATGCAAGGGTTGAGTTTTGCGTTGAGATATATTGAAAATGGGCAATCAGATAGAAGAAATGACCCAAGATTAATGCAACAAATCAAGGTTCAAATTGCAAGGGCTCATGGTATTTCTTTAGCCGAATTAGAAAAAGGGGGAAAAGTGACCCCTGCATTGAAAAAAAGCTTGCAATTGATTAAAAATAATCCCCATTTATCGTCTGAACAACTCAAAAAAGGCATTGAAGGAATTTATCTGCAAGAAATAAGAAACAGAAACAGCCACTCTCGATGATTGGTTTTTGTGATTTTAACTGCCGGCAAGTTAAGAGTTTGAGTTTAAAGAGCTTCCTTGCACCATAATACACAAGTTCAAGAATCAACAAAACAATTATGACAATTAAAAAACAGACGTGCTTGCACTACAATACACAAGCTCAAGTACCCCTTCGTTGCATTTTGATTTGTACGGATACGTTCAAAGATTTTCTTTTTATTTCCTTTCTTATCCCTTGCCTTTAACACGTACTTAAGAGCAGTTTTTTTGGGCAGCCCTTACTCTTGCGCCTTACTCCATACAGTTGGTGCAACCTAAGGTTGTGCTGGCTGAGTAGGTGGTAGGGGGTGCGTTGGCTGAGGGGTGGGGTGTCTTTTGGCGTGCGAGGGCTGAGGTGTTGTGTGCCGGTGCAACTTCTGGTTGTGTTGTGGTGTGTGGGTGTAAGAAGGAACGATTTTTTGTTTTGCTTTTGAAGATAAAATCTGGTATACTTTGTTTAAAAGAATTTAAAAAAGGCTTCGGTGTTGGATGAAAAAAAATCATAATTCACACGCAAAAGTTGATGTAACAGCCCCAAAAGAGGGGGGATTTTCAATGTCATCATTTAATAAGGGGGCCTTTTATGATGGTGTTCAAATTAAAACGGTGTCAGTATCTCAAAATTTGGAACCCAATTTTTTAAAAAAAACAACACCCAAAAAAGAACAAACATTTATTCAAGGGGAATTGTTTGCTTTTGAAGAGGTGGCAAAAGAGGAAAATTCCTCTTTTAAAAAGCAAGTTTCAAAAGAGGTGTTTGAGCCTCAAATCTTTCCTTTAAAAAAAGAGGGTCTTATTGAAAAACCAATAGAAACAAGGGTTTTTAAAAATATTGAAGTCAGCTCTTTTAAAACCAAAGCAGGCATAGATGTTTTGTCTGTGAATGGGATGGACGGGGTTGTGATGTGTGTGCCTGGTTCTTTTGACAAAGAAGATATTGAAAAGTCTTATCCAAAAGAAGAAACTTTATCGTCAGATACGCTAACGCCGCCTTCTTTTAGCTCTAATGAGGTGCCTATTGCTCCATTTGATGAGAAAAATACTCAATTACAACACAAAAAGGATGCATTGCTAGATAAGGCAAACGCTTTTAAATCAAAGGTGCAGGAACCTGTAACAAATCAGCCCCAAAGCCCAGCAAAAAAAATGCCTTATAATTTGCCACTTATGGCCCCAACAACGTATGGAACGCCATCTAAAGAAGGGGTTAATTTGCTGAGGCATTTTTTTAATAAACCAGAAAGCGTGTGAGTTAAAAATCTGATATTAAGGGTAACCCAGAGACGCCTATATCGATCTTGAGCACACTGCAGCATAAAAATAATAAAAGCAATTATTGTTTTTACAAGCCTCTTTGAGAGAGTGTTGTTAAAAAAAAATAGCACTTAGCGAAAGGACCATTGGAATTGGAAAAGTACACGTTGGTTGGGACGTGTCTTTTATCTTGCGTCTTAAAATCATTTTTTAACGTGTACCATTGGCAAGTGGTTTTGTTTTGTGGTATGCTTCAGAGCAAGGTTTTATTTTTTGTCAGATAGGTTTTGTGTGATGTTTTGTTATTCACGCTCTTGTCTTGCTATCATTTTATCAAATAATTTGTTTGCGTCGTTGCCGGCATGGGATCTTATTTCATCTTCATCCACAACACCATTATTATTTGAATCAAGCTGATTGAGGCCATATTGGTGCTCATCATAATCAACGCTTTCGTCATTATCATCTTTTCTGTCTAGTTCGTTCCACCTCTGCTCAACCACAGGTTTAGAAGACCGGCCCAATACGCGAATAAGGTTTGATCTGGCATCATCTTCATCATAAGTACTTCTGCTGTGAACATCGTCATGATATTTTTTTATGTATTCAATAAGCAGATAGTTAGGGCTATACATAAAATCATTTATTTCATCTTGTGTTATTTTATCATCACAATTTGTATCAATTTCATGGATATTATCATTATGATTTTTCAGCTCTTTTTGAGAGAGTTGACCGTTGAAATCTTTATCAAAGTGATTCAATATCAACCATTTAGAAAGTGCCTTAACGTCATTTCGAGTAACTTTGCCATCACCATTATAATCAAGAATTTCTTCAAGATTACGAAGTTCAGCATCAGAAATGCCATTTTTATCTTGATCAATTGCTTCAACAATGTCTTCAATTTCTTTTGAATCAAAAAGATCTGCAATGTGTTTTTGACGCATCCATTGTGTAACAACTTTATATCCAAGCGAAATGCTGCTTGTTGTTTCAGTTGCTGGGGATATGGCTCCAAATGAAATGGTTTTAAAAAACCAGCTCACGCCTGCTAAGATGGTGTCTATTATTTTTTCCCACCAACTAGATTCTTTGTTTGTTGCAGCATTTGTTACTTTATCAAGACCTACTGCCGCAAGAGCAATAGCAGATGTGTCGGACCCGTCTTCGTATTCTTCATAAGCATTGAGGGTACCTTCGGTAAGGAGTCTACCCCCTGGAATAGCCGCACTACCTGCTATGACAACAGCTTTTGTAACTTCATTTGGAGAATCATCATTTTCTTCTTCTAGAATGTGTTTGGTTTTGTTTGTTAATTTTATTGCCATAGATGCCCCTTTTTTGTCTTTCTATTACTTATTATATCATAATTAAAAAAAATGGAATATAAAAATATGAGTTTTTTTAAGTTAATTTTGGTGTGTTTTTAAATGGCTTTATTTTTTTGATGAAGTTTTTTATCTTTTTG
>JAZSGT010000065.1:0-12199 GCA_045532865.1 Alphaproteobacteria bacterium | reverse complement strand
TGGTATCATTCTTGTTATCTTTATTATTGTTTGATTCGTTTTGTTTTTTTTGATTATTTTGTTGTTCTTTATTTTGTGAAGAAGATTGATTATTTTTCATCATTTGCTCTAAATATTCTTTATTAAAGCGAGCTTCTTTATGATTTGGGTTGATTGTTAGAGCTTGTTTATATAAGTTAATCGCTTCTTGATAATGCCCCATATGTGCTGTTGCATTGGCTTGATTGTAAAGACCTGTATCTGATGTATCATTTTTAAAACCAGCTAAAGCTGACAGATAATCTTTATTTTTGTATGCTTGTACAGCTTTTTCGTTTGAGTTGTATAAAATTTGATCGTCTCTAAGCCAAAGAGATGCTTGTGCTGTTGTTGTAATGAAAAAGATGATGAGTATGAAAAATCCTTTTCGATAAAATAATGCAATAAAAGGCATTGAAAAAATGAGTAAGTAAATTCCTAAATCTTTATATGTATCAATAGTAAGATTTAGATTGTTTGTTTGGTTGAACAAAGAAGAACTTTGAATCGGAGTTGTGTTTTTTATTAGTGTTTCAATATCTAAATGATTTGCTTGCCAGGGTTTAAAAACACCAAGTTTGGATAAAGATTTTTTATTTAACTCAGTAAAAATAACATTTCCTTTCTCATCTCTTCTAAATTGCCCATCTGGAGTCAAAATGGGTGTTTTTTCACCATTTCCCAAACCAAGAACACCAACAGAGTAATTGTGTTTTTCTAATAGAGCGATAGTTTCTTTTTCAGAAGGGATTCCACCGGTGAAAAACAAGATTCTGCCTGTATCAAGATTGTTGTTTTTAAGAAGTTCAATTGCCGTTTTAAAGCCTTCTTCAGGTTTATTACCTATGTTTGGTAAAACAGACGGATCTAAAACGGGAATGATTTCTTGCAAGATTTGACTGTCTTGAGTCATGGGAAGGGCAACATATCCTTTTGTATCATAAAGAACAAGCCCAATGCGTTCATTGTTTAGTTTTTTAATAACTTCAGAAAGTTTGATTTTAAGTTGAGTAAGGGTTGTTTGATTTAAACTGTTTAAATCAACAATCAAGACGGTTCCTTTTGTATTTTCATTGGCTGTTGTTGGTGCTTTTTCAAAAGCTGGGCCTGCTAATGCAATGGATAAAATGGTCCATAAAAGTGATATCCAAATAATACCTGTTTTACCCTCTTTTGTTTGATTTTGTTTAACCATTAAAAAAGGTAAAAATTCTGGATTGATGATTTTTTTCCAAGGATTGTTTCTAAAGCTCTTTTTTCTTAAATGAAAAAAAATAGGAATAACAAAGAGTAATAACAAAAATAATGGACGCATAAAGATCATAAATACCTCCGTTTCATCAATGCGATGAACAAGAAAATAAGTCCTAAAAACAAGGGGATGAAAAAGAGTTCTTTTCTTGGTTTGAGGGATTGTAAAGTTATTTCTTCTTGTTCGAGGTTATCAATGACTTTGTAAATGTCTTGTAAATTTTTGGTTGAGGTTGCTAAAAAGTATTGTCCACCTGTTTGTGATGCAATTTCTTGAAGAGTTTTTTCATCTAGTGTGGAGGGTGTTGGAATTTGAAGACCATAAAAATTTTGCACAACTTGTTGAGAAGATCCAATTCCAATGGTGTAAACCTTTACACTGTTGCGTTTTGCAAGTTCAATTGCTTGGGGAACGGAAATAACACCAGTGTTTGCGTAGCCGTCTGATAATAAAATGACGATTTGACTTTTTGATGGAACTTTAAGCGCAGTTTGAACGGCAAGTGCTAAGCCATCTCCTAAAGCTGTCATATTTCCGGCGATACCAATTCCAATTTCGTTTAGCAACGATTCAAGGGTTTTTTTGTCAAAAGAAAGTGGAGCGTATGTGTACGCTTCATTTCCAAAAAGTACAAAACCGATGTTATCTTTTTCGCGTTCATTTAAAAAATCAGTAACCACTTTTTTAACAGCTGTTAATCTTGTAACGGGTTCTGTTCCAAGTTGAAAATCTTGTTCACTCATAGATTCTGACACGTCTAAAGATAAAACAATGTTTCTGACATGAAGGGGGGTATCACTCACGGTTGGATACCAAACGGGGCGAGCAGATGCAAGTGTAAATAAAATCCATGCTAAAATTAAAAAAAATCGATGACTTTTTGATGATGTTGTTTTTTTTGAAGTATTGTCAAATGACTTTATACGCTTAAAAAATGGAATTTTAAGTGCGTATAAATTTGAATTTTCTTTTACTGGTGGCAATATAAAATAAAAAACAATTGGCAGTAAAAGAAACAAAAATGCTAATGGCCAAATAAAAATACTCATACTTTACAATATATGAATTTTAAACTTTAAAATCAATATAATTTAAAACAGACTATCTAAAATTTTAATACTCAATATGTAAAAAATATAATCCTTCAGGTGGAGCTGTTGGGCCACCTGCGCGTCTGTCGCATGCTTCAAGCGCTTTTTTAAAATCGTCAATGCTCCATTTTTGTGAACCAACAAGGGTGAGTGTTCCAATAATGTTACGTACTTGATGGTGTAAAAAGGAGCGAGCTGTTATTTTCATAATGATTTCATCATCTTGTTTTTCAAGTGAAATAAAATCAATGGTTTTAACGGGTGACTTTGCTTGACATTCAGAAGCTCTAAAAGTTGAAAAATCATGTTTACCAATAAGAAGTTGAGCAGCATTATTCATAGCGTCAACATCAAGAGGGTGTTTATACCACCAAACACGATTTTTTTTCAGACTTGGTGGATAAGAGGTGTTTAAAATACGATAGATGTATGTTCTTTTTTTTGCATCAAAGCGAGCATGAAAATTATCATGAACTTGTTCAACCGATTTGATGCTAATTGGATAAGGGCGAACAAGAGCATTTAGAGATTCTCTTAGTTTGTAAGATTGGGTAATGGTATTTGTGTCAAAATGAGCAACTTGACAAATGGCATGAACACCTGCATCAGTTCTGCCACTGCCAAAAAGGATGATTTTTTCTTTGAGGCATGTTTTTAAGGCATCTTCAATAAGTTGTTGAACAGATAAGCCGGATTGTTGCCTTTGCCAACCACAAAAAGGTGTGCCATCATATTCTATGACAAGTTTATATCGCAATGTTGCTGCCTTTCTTAAGTTCAAAACCTTTTAAAAGATCTGTTGCTGTCATGCGTTTTTTACCTTCACGTTGTAATTCTGTTAAACGTAAAGCAGTGTTATTGCCACACCCAATTAAGAGAGCATCATCTAAAACTTTGCCAGCGATAGTTGGTGTGTTTGTTTTTTCAACTTGAGCATTGAAGATTTTGATGCGTTCATTGTTCACCATAAAATATGCTGCTGGATAAGGGTTGAAAGCCATAATTTTATTTTTAATTTGTTGTGCTGGTAAATTCCAATCAATTAAAGCTTCTGCTTTTTGAATTTTTTCAGCATATGTAATGCCACTTTCTGGTTGTTTAATTGGCTCAGGCATATTTTCTAATACTTTTATAATCAGTTCAGCACCTTGTTTTGACAATGCGTCATGTAAAACCTGTGCCGTTGTGTTTTCGTCAATAGGGACAATACCTTTTAAAAGCATATCGCCTGTATCAAGACCAGCATCCATTTGCATAATGGTTACACCACTTTGTGTATCGCCAGCTTCAATAGCTCGTTGAATAGGGGCTGCACCACGCCATCTTGGAAGAAGTGAGGCGTGGACATTAATGCAACCCATTTTAGGGGCGTCTAAAACACCTTGAGGAAGAATAAGTCCGTAAGCACAAACAACGGCAACATCAGCTTGAAGAGCTTTGAATTCTTCAGTTTCGTTTCCTTTTCTGAGTGAAACAGGGGTTCGAACAGGGATATTCAATCGTTCAGCTGCTTGTTGAACAGGTGATGAAACAAGTTTATTCCCTCTGCCAGCAGGGCGAGGAGGTTGGGTGTAAACACAAATAACTTCATGATGGGTTGCCAATGCTTCTAACACAGGAACGGAAAAATCAGGTGTTCCCATAAATATTACTTTCATATTTTCCCTTTCTATTGATTTTCTTCTTCCAAACGAGCTTGTTTTTTGCGTCTTTTTTCTAAATGCTTTAAAAGCATTTTTCTTTTAAGAGGGGACAGATGGTCAATAAATAAAATCCCTTCTAGATGATCAAGCTCATGTTGAATTGCAATGGCAAGTAAGCCATCAGCTTTTCGTTGTTTTAACGTGCCATTTTCATCTAAATATTCAACAGTAACTGTTTCATGACGAACGACATCAGCATATTCTCTAGGAATTGAGAGACATCCTTCGTTATGACAAACCATTTCTTCAGATTTTTCAATAATTTTTGGATTAACCATTTTAATTGGATCTGGTTCTTCCTCTTTTGGGGCGCAATCGATAACAACAACTCTTTTTAAAACACCGACCTGATTGCCGGCAAGGCCGACACCGTTTGTCTTATACATTGTTTCAAGCATATCACTCAAAAGAGTTTGAATTTCTGGGGTTACTTCCTCAACTGGTTGTGCTTTTTCGTACAAAACAGGATGAGGGATTTCTAAAACTGTTAATTTTGTCATTTTTACTTCCTTTTTGTTTTTTTTTATTATACACTAAATTAAATTAATTTGCAAAGGAGTTTTTTTATGATACGCCTATTCGTTGGGTTAGATTTGCCAGAAGAAATAAAAGATGAAATTTATGCTTTGCGTGGGGGACTAGAAGGTGCGATTTGGCATCCAAAGGATAAATTGAATTTAAATTTAAGATTTGTTGGTGATGTTGAAGAGCCTGTTGCAGAAGATGTTTTGAAAGAATTGAGATATATTCGTTTCCCTGCTTTTTATATGGCGTTTAAAGAAATTAATTATTTTGCTTCTAAAAACATACCTCATCACATATGGACGGGTGTTAGTGAGCCAAGAATAATTGCTGAATTACAGCAAAAAATTGATTTGGCGGTAAAAAAAGCTGGAGCAGGTGATGCTGATAGATTTAAGTTTGTTCCACATGTTAGTTTGGCAAAGTTGCAAGGAACAACGATAGATGATGTTTTTCGTTATATATCGATGAATAACTTGTTTCACAGTAAAGAATTTTTAGTGGATTCTTTTTCATTGTTTGCAAGTCATGCACGAGAAAATGGTGAAGGGAAGTACTACACCGTTGAGGAAGTTTATCCTTTGACTTTAATTTAATTTTTAAAAATTAATTTTGTTTAAATGGAATAGTTAAGATAAAAGGAGCTTCTTGTTCAATACAGCCACTTTTTTGGTTTGTAATGCTCTTGAGTGCTTGACAAACATCTTTTGAGCTAAGCTTGTGTTCAATATACACTTCATAAGTGCTACCTGCTACTTCTTTGATCTTTGCAAAAGAAATGCCTTGGTTATAAATTGCATGGGGTAAAGAAGCAACTTTTGAATTTTGAAATGTTTGTATACCCGGGGTTGCAGGGGAACAATATTTTACAGCGAGTAACCCTGATTGTTTATTGTTATATATTGTTTTGCACAATTCTAAAATATAGAGTGAATATTTGCTTGAGGCATCAACAATTTGATTGGCTTGATAACGATTCATTGCTATTGAGTACCCAACAATGCCTCCAACGGAAAGAACTCCCATTACTGCAAGAACGCCGAGCATTTCAATCATTGAACGACCATGTTCTGTTTTTTTCATAATAAAATTACCTTATCTTTAGTGTGTAATTTTAATATAACCATAATAAAAATTAAAAACAATAAAATTCAACAAGTTGTTAAAAAAATATTTTTAGGTCTTGAAAATAATCTGAAGAACTTATATTATAAATAAGGAAGGAAACGGACGAAAGCTAAAAACAGCGGGTCAGGTTCGGAAGAAAGCAGCCCATTTTTAATCTATCGGGTCGTTCTCCTTCCACTTTTTTTTATTTTCCAATAAATTGATTTATTTAAAATAATCTTGCACTTTTTGAAAAGATTTAGTATACTTTGAAGAAAATTTAATATTCAAAGTATAAAGGAAAAATAAAATGAATTTAACATCACTTGTTAAACAGAAGGTGCAGTCAGCTTTTGAAAATGCTGGGTTTGAAAATGCAACATTGCTTGTGCGTTTGTCAGATCGACCAGATATCAGTGATTATCAATCAAATGGAGCATTGCCACTTGCAAAAGAAATGAAGCAAAATCCACGTGCTTTGGCTGAAAAAATAGCCTCTTTTTTGAAAGAGGATTCCTTTTTTGAAAAAGTGAGTGTTGATGGCCCAGGTTTTATTAATATGACAATTTCAAATAAAGCGTTGTCAGAGGTTGCTTATTCAATTTTATCAACCGAAAAGTCGGGATATGAAAATCAAGCCCCAAGCAAAACGGTTGTTTTTGATTATGGGGGGCCAAACATTGCAAAGGCACTTCATGTTGGACATTTAAGACCAGCAATTATTGGTGAATCGATTAAGCGTTTGCATAAGTTTGTGGGGAATAAGGTTATTGGTGATGTTCACTTGGGTGACTGGGGTTTGCCTATGGGGCTTTTGATGGCAGAATTGTCAGAAAGAGAGCCTGAAAGTGTTTATTTTGACCCTGCATACGAAGGTGAGTATCCATCTCAAGCACCATTTACAGGCCATGATTTGGAAGTGATGTATCCAATTGCATCTCAAAAATCAAAGCAAGATCCATTATATTTGGCAAAGGCAAAAGATTTTACACGCCGGTTGCAAAATAAAGAAAGAGGGCTTCTTGCTCTTTTGAACAAATTTGTTGAACTGTCTGTTGGATCCATTCGTCAAATGTATGATGAGTTGGGTGTTTCGTTTGAGTTGTGGCGTGGGGAAAGAGATGTTCACAATCGTTTGCTTCTTATGTTAGAAAGATTAAGAAATGATGGGGTTCTTTTTGAGGATGCAGGTGCTGAAATTATTGAAGTTGGTAAGTCAAAAAGTGGCAATGATTTACCTCCATTAATTGCAGTGAACTCAGATGGTGCAGTGATGTATGCTGCCACAGATTTGGCAACAATTGAAGAGCGTGTTGAAGAATTTGGAGCTCAAGAGATTTTATATGTGGTTGATGCGCGCCAAGCTTTGCATTTTGAACAAGTTTTTAATGCTGCTGAAAAAATTGGCTTGCTTGAAAATACAAGTGTTAAACACCTTGGTTTTGGGACAATTAATGGTAAAGATAATAAACCATTTAAAACAAGAGATGGTGGTGTGATGACGCTTCGTATGTTGATTGACTTATCCGTTAACGCTGCACTTAAAAAGATGAATAGTGGGGAAATGGGCCGTGATTTGACAGATGAAGAAAAGAAAGAAATTTCAAAAATAGTTGGTGTTTCAGCACTCAAGTTTGCTGACTTGATGAATGAGAGGATGAAAAACTACATTTTTGATGAAGATAAGCTCACAAGCACAGAGGGAAAAACAGGGCCATATTTATTATATGCAATGGTACGTATGAAGTCTTTGCTTGAAAAATCTGGTGAAACAATGGCATTGTCTGAAACAGATGTGCCAACAATTTCTCACCCAGCTGAAAGACAATTGCTTTTACGTTTATATGCAATGCCAGACAGTATTCAAACGGCTTATGACAACAATGCACCACATGTTGTTTGTGATTATTTGTTTAAATTGACACAAGATTTTAACTTGTTTTATCACGACTGTCCAATTAAAGATGCTGAAGAAAGTGTTCAAAAATCTCGTTTAGCATTGACAAAATATGCATTAACGGTTGCGCTTAAAATGGCAGATGTTTTGGGATTAAAAGTACCAGATAAAATGTAAAAATAGGGGGATTAAATGCGTACTATTTTGATTTTTTGCTGTATTGTGGCTGTAATAATGATGCTTTGTTCTTGTGGAAGAAGGTCAAAGCCTCAAGCACCAAAGGATTCGTTTTATCCACACGCGTATATAGTTGAAGAGTAAAAATAGGGGGAGTAAAGATGAAAAAACAACAATCAGGTCGTTCAATGGTTGAAATGTTGGGAGTTTTGATGGTTTTGGCAATTGTTTCAGTTACAGGTTTGGTAACATATGATTATGCAAAAGATCGTTGGTGGGAAACAGATTTGGCGCAAACAATCACAAAAGTTTTGACAATAGCTAAAACAAAACAACGAGATGTGTCAGATAGAGAGTTACGTCTTGTTTTACCAAAAGGTATTCATTCTATTGAAACAGTCCAAGTAACAACAACTAATGAAGATGGGATAGCAGTTCCAACACCTTATAAAATGGCTGTTATTACGTTTTCAAAAAGTTCACTTGAATGCAGTGTTGAAGCAGGGTGTGCAAGTCTCGATGCTTTGAATAGATTTGGATTTGAAATAAAATCTGTTTATGAAAAAACTTATCAGCAAGGGACGGTTGAAATTACATCTGGTGTTGCAGAAGTGATTTCAAAAGCTGATAAAAAAGCTATGGAAAAAAATCAATAAAAGTTAGCAGATTCGAAACAAAAAAATCTTTCTTTGAACAAAGAAGGATTTTTTTTATGTTTGTCAAATGGTTGTCTATGTTTTAAAATGTGCAAAAAAACGGTCGTTAAATTTACCTGTTTTTTATTTGATATTTTTCTCAAGCTTTGTTTTTTTAATTTAATGAATTGTAAATCTTTTTTTTGAAATACCTTGCATTGTGTAAAGAGGTATGATATAAGCAAATTTAACGGTCATTAAATTTGCCGTTTTTAAAAATGAATGCACAAAAAGATGAATATTTATTTTGAAAAAAGCTTAAAAAACATGAGTGAAGAGGAAAAAAAATCACTTATGGAAAAGTGTGCAAAAAATTTTGATGATGTGAAAGTTTCGTATATTTCAAAATTGGATATTGAAAAGTTAAAAAATCAAGAAAAGAAGAAATCTTTGTTTGTTGTTCAAAACATGTTGAGTTTGGGCAATTCGGTTTTAAAGATAAAAAATTTAATGCACTATTTAAGTCAAGAAAATGTTGATATTCTTACACTTGATGAAGGGTATAAAATTTCATCAATTGATTATCCCATGATTTTGATGGGGATGGATATTTTCTTGTCAGCACAAAAACAACAGCGTTTATTTATGATGAAATCAAGCATTCAACAAAAACGAGCAAAAGGGGAGCGTGTTGGCAGATTGATTGGGTCAAAAAACAAAAAGCCATCATTATGTGAGGTTTATAAAGATTATATCATTCAGTCGCTAGCAAAAGGCATTTCAAAAACAGAAATTGCCAAAACTGTTGGTGTAACTTCTCGCACAATTTTTAATTTTGAATGTCAAAATGGGTTGAGGTAAAAAATGGAAATAAGACATCTGCTTGCAAATGTATTAAGTATGCCCATTAGAAATAAAGAAAAAAGGCATTTTTTTCGAAAGATTGTATCAAGTTTTTATTTAAAGGATATTTTATCTTTTTTTAAGTTTGAAAAAGCTGAGAAGAAAGATAAATCCATATTGTTGCTAGAAACAAATGTAACTCATGGTGAAGTTATTGCTGGGTATGTAAAATATTTTATAGATTTAGGGTATCAAGTAGATGTTTTGGTAAATCCAGATGTTTTGCGAGAAAATCCCTTTTGTCGATTAAATTTAGATAATATAAGAATTTTTAATTCAAACTATGCAATGATGTGTTTTTTCTTGAAGTTGAAGCAATTAATTAAATATAAACACGTTTTTTTGATGACTTCAGCTGGTTATTATGTTCGTTCAAAAAATACATATGGAAGTGTTTTTGCATTTTTTAAAGAAATTAGAAAGCATCCATCATTATTTGTTGTTGAACATGATTTGATTGACATAAAACGATTTGATGAAGAAGATTTACTTAAAAAAAATCGTTTATTAACATTAGGTCACTTTTCACAGGGTGTTTTTGCAAGTCCAATTTTGTTTGGTGATGTGAAAATAACTCCTAAAAATGAGATAACAACATTTATTACTGTTGGAGCTATTAATTCGGTACGAAAAAATCATCAAATTCTAATAGATTCTATTAAAAGTTTGGCTCAACAAAATTTGAAATTTAAAGTATTAGTTGTTGGATTTGGATCAGTGGAAAATTTGCCAATTGAAATTCATCCTTACATTGAAATTTTGGGAAGGTTAGATTTTCCAAAGATGTTTGAAGCTGTTGAAAAAGCAGATTTCTTTTTGCCTTTATTAGACCCTAATAGTGTTGAACACGAAAGATATATTACAACAGGGGTAACAGGGTCAGCTCAATTAATTTATGCCTTTTCAAAAATCCCAGTTATTCACTCAAAATTTGCTCCTTTTTATGGATTTGATAATTCAAATGCTCTTGTTGTTGATGATTTAGAAGAAGGGATGAAACAAGCAATAGAGATGAATTCTCTAGATTATCTTCAAAAACAACAAGAGCTTTCAAAATTGGCACAAGAATTGAAAAAAGAAACAATTGAAAATTTAAAAAGGATAATGGGATGAATAAAAAAGTATCGTTAATATCTCCATGTTATAATGGTTCAAAATATTTAAAATGGTTTTTAGATTCACTTGTTGAACAAACGTATCAAAATGTTGAATTTATTTTTGTGAATGATGGTTCAACAGATAATACTGAAGAAATTTTTATGTCCTATAAACCTAAATTAGAAGAAAAAGGTTGGGAAGTTATTTATATAAAACAAAAAAACGGAGGGGTTTGTAGTGCAATTAACCAAGGGTTAAAAATTTTTACTGGTGATTATTTGATTTGTCCTGATTCTGATGATATTTTATACCCAAATCATATTGAAGAAAAAGTTAATTTTATGGAGCAAAATCCTAATTGTGGGTTGGCATTTAATATAGTTGATATTGTTAATGAAAGTAATATAAATCACATAATAGGGAAAAAAGATAATTCAACGTGTACTTTTGAAAATTTTGCGGATAACCTTTTACAATTTAAGTTAAATATTTGGACGCCTGTTTCATATATAATTCGATCATCTTCTTTTATACACAGTAATCCTCAAAGAGAAATTTATTTGTGTCGTTTAGGACAAAATTTTCAATTATTGTATCCTGTTGCAAAATGTTATCCAGTCAAATTTATTGATAAATCATTAGCTAAATATGTGGTGAGAATGACTTCAATTTCTCATAAAAAAGTTACTGATGAGCAGGAAAAACAAAAGAATTATGAATTTTACAATCTTGTTCTTACAACAATTTTGCGTAGTAATATTTCTGAAGAAGATAAAAAAATTGATATTGCAAAAACTTCTATGAGTTTTGGTTCAAAGTTGTTAAAAAATGGTGTTATTGAAGTTGCTTCGTACACTAAAAAAATTAAATTATTCAATTTAATCCCTTTTATTAAAGTTAAAAAGAAAAACAACAAAACAACAGTATATTTTTTAGGCATTCTTATTTTGACAATTAAGGAAAAGTAAAGTGAAAAATAACTTATGGAAAAAATACAAAATTATTAGGATATTAGGCCTCAGTATAAAGATTAAAAGAGGGAATAAATGAAAAAAGTATCGTTAATATCTCCATGTTATAATGGTTCAAAATATTTAAAATGGTTTTTAGATTCACTTGTTGAACAAACGTATCAAAATGTTGAATTTATTTTTGTGAATGATGGCTCAACAGATAATACTGAAGAAATTTTTATGTCCTATAAACCAAAGTTACAAACAAAAGGTTGGAATGTTATTTATATTAAACAAGAAAATAAAGGGCAAGCAGAAGCAATTAATCAGGGGTTGAAAATTTTCACTGGTGACTATTTGATTTGTCCTGATTCAGATGATATTTTGTACCCAAATCATATTGAAAAAAAAGTTAATTTTATGGAGGAAAATCCTGATTGTGGATTAGCTTTTAATATTGTTGATGTAGTGGATGAGAATAATAATGAAAAAATAGTTAATACGTTTGATAATAAAAAAATTGCGATGAATAATTTTATTGACAATATACTTCAATTAAAACTTGATATTTGGGGTAGTGTTTCCAACATTATACGTTCCAGATGTCTTTTGGAAAAATTATCAGAAAGAAAAATTGTGGCAAGTCGGGCAGGACAAAATTTTCAATTGCTGTATCCTGTTGTGAATAATTATGAAGTTAAATTTATTGATCAATCATTAGGGAAATATGTTGTTAGAAAAGATTCGCATTCTCATAAGAAAGAGAATCTTTTAACAAATAGAGCTAGGGTTTATGACTTATACGATATGGTGTTGAATACAATATTATATTCAAGTGATAAA
>JAZSGT010000019.1:0-46050 GCA_045532865.1 Alphaproteobacteria bacterium | reverse complement strand
CAAAAAACTCAAAAAACGTGTAAAAAAAACGACCCTTTTTTTTACACGTTTTTAAATAAAATAACTTATTGAAAAATATAAAATATATTAACTTTTCAATCTATAAAAAAACCTCCAAAATGAACTTTTAAATAAAATTCGTTCAAAATGGAGGTTTATGTACTTAGAAGTAAAATCTATGCATCTTGACTCTTTAATATTTTGCTTAATGGATATAAAGAAATTAAGAAAATAGACAAATACACAAAAAATGAGTTCTGTAATGAAATGTCATCTAACAAAAATTTAAATAAGATAAGCAATCCACCAGCTATTGATCTTGAAATCATATTATTCACAGATGCAACTGTTGATCTTTCTTCTGACCCCACATATGTGTGCAATCTTGAGATATTTGCCATAGTAAAAGATAATTGAAAACCAATAACAATACAAATAAACGTTAAAAGAACAAAGCCCAAAACTGGAGATTGGAAACGAACAACAGCTGCACAGAATAAAAACGAAATCACAAACAAAACAAATGTGACTTTACCCAACGTTTTCATTGGCAAAACACCAATTGTTTTTGGGAGCAAGATACCAGCTAATGCTCGACATCCATGATTAATAGCATAGATAACACCAAACAAAACAACAGGTATTCCAGCCGTTTTCATCAAAGGTTGAAAACTCCACACAAATACCATTGTTGTACCAGCTAACATACCGGAATAAAACATATAATACTTGATTTTTTCATTCCGAAGTGCATTTTTAGAAATTTCAAATAACTCTTTATATTTTGCTTTAAGTCCTTTGATGCGTTTTCGAGCAGAGGGAACTTTTGGTAAAAAGAAAAGCAAACCGATTGCAGATACATTCAAAGCAATTTCAATTGAAATTAACACAGGGAAACCATATTTTTTATATAAAATCGGCCCTACAAAAGAAGCAATGGCCGTCCCAATTGACATGCAAAAATTCATTTTACCATAGCGTTGAAGCATACGATTTGTTTTATTTTGACTTTTTAAATAATCATAAATATAACCATCAGCTACGCCGGCATAAGAGGCTTTTGAAAGTGAATATAAAACCTCCCCTGCCAAAATAATCCAATAAGCATTATTTTTAAATGGTTCAAATCCAGAAACCAAAACTGCCCATAAAACCAGTCTTAACAAAAACATTGAAAATGAAAAAATCAGCATATTCCTACGAGGGAAAATATCGCCTAAATAACCAGATGGAATTTCAAATAAAAGCGCCGTAATTGAAAATATCCCTTGGAACAAAAAGAAATCACCAGCTGTCAATCCATTTTCTTGATAGAAAAATAACAAAACTGGTAACATCAAAATTTGCGTTTGTAAAAATGTTGAAAAATTAAATACCCTGAGTGGATTGGAAAACATTAACCTTCTCCCTTAATTTATATTGTCCCCATAAAAAAATAGCATTTTTCATATTCACTTAAAAAGTATAATAGAAGAAATCCATTTTAAAAGTCAACAAAAAAAGCCCCCTTAAAGAGGGCTTTTTTTATTTTATAATTATTTGCTTTCAATTGCTTCAATTTCTTGTTTTACAGCTAATTTTTGCTTTTTATATTCTTGAATTTTCAAGCTATCAGGTAAAGGACGAGCTTCTTCTTCAGCTAATTTTGCATCTAATTCTGCATGTTTATCTTTTAAAGCTTTTAAATGTTTTTCAATTTTATCCATCATAAACTCCTTTGTTACATATCTTAGTATAATGCTTTTTTTTATGAAAAGCAAGTATCATGAAAAATATTTTTACCCTTACTCACCGATATAAACACCCAAGGCACGTGCTGTTTTAACAAGTGAACCTTCTGGATCCACAGGTGTATTTGCAATTTTTAACACTGCATTTAAATCCATATCCGTCACTTCGCCATCTTGATAAGCAACCACACGATTGTTTTCACCCTTTTCAATCAATTCAACAGCACGAACAGCAAAACGAGCAGCTAACAAACGATCACCTGGAACAGGGACCCCTGCTCTTTGAATATGACCTAAAACGTTGGCACGCACATTGAAACCATCAGCTTGCAAATGTTCAACAAAATATTGAGAAACACCTTGGAACGTTTTACCATTAGCTGCGAAAATATGTTTCCCTTCTGGTGTTTTTACCCCTTCAGCAATCACAACCAAGCCAAAACGTTTACCTGCTTTTTGAATTTCTTTTAATTTGTTAACAACACCTTCATATGTGTATTTAACTTCTGGAATTAAAATAACATCAGCAAAACCAGCCACACCAGCTTCCAAAGCCAAATGCCCAGCTCCACGCCCCATCACTTCAGCAATCATAATACGATTGTGTGATGTAGCTGTTGTTGTTAAATTATCCAAAGCATTTGTTACAACACCAATAGCTGTTGAAAACCCAATTGCCATATCTGTACCTGGAGCATCATTGTCAATTGTTTTTGGAATACCAATCATTGAAATCCCAGCTACTTTACAATATTTGCTAACAATAGCCATGGATCCATCCCCACCGACAACAACTAAAGCTGAAATACCCAGTTCTTTAACACCTTCTTTAAAACGTTCATTTAACTCTTCATCTGTTAATTCTTCTGTTGAACCATCAGCCTTTTTTTGAATATGTGGATTCCCAGTGTTATTTGTTCCAAGCATTGTGCCACCCAAAGCAGCATATGGGAAATCAAAATCAGCGACTTTTAAATCTCTATAACGCATTGGACGAGAAAACAAACCATCAGTTGCATCAAAAATGCCCACAACTTCCCATCCTTTTTGATTGGCAGCAAAGACAACATCTCGAACAACACTGTTCAAACCAGAACAGTCGCCACCACTTGTTAAAATACCAATTTTTTTAATATCTGTCATAAAATACCTCTCTTTAATAATCTATAATGAAAAGTTCTTGCCTAAATATGTTCTACGGACATTTTCATCTGCAATAATTTCTTCAGGTGTTCCTTGTTTTAAAACAACCCCATCATGCAAAATATAGGCTCTATCAATGATACTTAATGTTTCACGTACGTTATGATCCGTAATCAAAACACCAAGACCTCTGTTTTTGAGTTGACCAACCAACTCCTTAATTTCACCCACTGCAATTGGATCAATTCCTGCTAGTGGTTCATCTAATAAAATATAAGATGGCTTTGAAGCCAAAGCACGTGCAATTTCTAAACGTCTTCTTTCCCCACCAGAAAGCGCTCTTGATGGTGAAAATCTTAAATGTTCAATTGAAAACTCTTTTAAAAGAGCATCAAGCTCTTGTTCTCTTTTTTCTTCATTTTTTTCAACAACTTCTAACACCGCTCGGATATTATCTTCAACATTCAACCCTCTAAAAATAGAAGCTTCTTGTGGCAAATAACCAATCCCCAATCTGGCACGGCGATACACCGGAAATGATGTAATATCAATCCCATTAAGTGTAATTTTCCCAGAATTTGGAGCAATTAAACCTGTTACGCAATAAAAAGAGGTTGTTTTCCCTGCTCCATTTGGACCTAAAAGCCCAACAGCTTCCCCCTGTTGAACAGACAAAGACACGTCTTTTAAAACAGTCCTTTTTTTATAATTCTTACTCAAATTTGAAATCACAAGTCCGCGTTGCGGTACAATCATTTATCCTCACTTTCATTTTCAAAATCAGCTGGAATTAAACTACCTGTTATCCGATTTTGTGTTTCAGCATCATAAGATTTTAATGAACTGATACCCGTCTTTAAATTCATATTTGCCCATTTACCATTTAACACACTATTTCCTTGATGTAAAGAAACATTATCATAAATATCAATCATTTCAGTTTTAGGGTTATATACACCATAGTTTCCTTGAATGCGTTGAACCCCATTTGAAGCTTTTACATGCCCAAGTGCAACGATTTTTTCAATCTCTTGATTATTTGAGGCTGTTTCTTTATAAAAAACATACATCTTATCAGCTAAAATCAATTGATTCCCTTCTTTTACCAATGCATCTTTATTCAAATAAACAAGCTGATTTAAGTTTTTAGGCACTTTAACAAATTGATATTTCTTCAACGGTTGAATGGTATCTAATATATCTTGAGCTTCTTTAAATAAAATAATTTCTTCAGCTTGAACAGTCTTTTTTTGTTCAAATGCTTGCGCTTTTTTATAGGCTCTTACTTTAACAAGAACTGTTTTATTATAAGTATCCTTTTTGTGCGTTAAAGTAATTTCTTCAGCTCGAATATGGTCATTTTTTTGATAAATATGGGCATTTTGAACAGCTGTAATTGTATTTAAAGTTTGATCAACAATAAGCCCATTTTCGCTCGTGATTAAAATATTATTTTTATTCTTTTTAAAATAGGCATCTTGATCTTTAAAATTCAACCCAGCCACAGCCTCTATTTTCTTTTCGTTTTCAAACAAAAGTGTTTTTGTTTTCCCTTTAAAATCAATTTTTTCCCCTTTGTTTGTTACAAAAAAACCTTTTGCTTGAAGCATCCCTGCAACACCTTTGATAAAAACATCATTATCACTTGAAATCGTGTTTTCATCATAATCATAAATAACTTTTGTTGAAAGTGCTTCATAGCCAGTATCCGTTGATGTGTTAATTTCATCTTCAAAATAAAGATACTTTTCATTTTGAAAAGCAAGCGCATAAGGGCTAATAGATGTTAATTTCATCCCATCAGAAGTTTTATATACGGCTTTAGGATTATTTAGCTTTAAAATCTTTTTAGCAGCATCAATTTCTTGAACCGTTTCAGCAACCACATTAAGTGGATTGTTGCGTTTATCTTTTGAAAAGAATTGCACACCTTCCATATCAACACCACCGCCTTCTTTAACATTCAAAGAAGGAACTGCAACAGAGAACTTTTCTTTCTCTTCCACAAAAGCAGGCCAAACAAGCATTGTTGACGCCAATAAAAATGCAAAAATAGGTAAACACCGTTTAAACATAAACACACGGCGAGAATGAATTTTGATTTTCAATAGGCGAAGTGTAAACATGAAAGTCCCCTTTTAAGCAACACCAACTTGCAACAATAAATGCATGGTTAAAAGCCCCATTGGTTTCATATCTCCATCAACAACAAAAAGATTGGTAATTTTCTTTTCATTCATCAATCGAAGCACTTCAACACAAAGCATGTCCCCTACAACTGTTTTTGGATTTTTTGTCATAATGTCAAAAGCTGTTTTATTAATCAAGTCATTACCCATATGTCGGCGCAAGTCCCCATCTGTAATCATACCAATTAGCTCACCAGCCTCATTTAAAACACCTAAACAGCCCCAACTTTTTGCCGTCATCACAACAAGAGCTTCTGACATTGGCGTACAAGATAGAACTAAAGGCATTTCTTCTCCTTTAACCATAACATCTCGCCCTCTTAATAAAACATTCCCAAGTTTACCACCGGGGTGTCTATCATGAAACTCTTCAACAGAAAAGCCTTTTTGTTCAATCAAAGCTACGGCTAAAGCATCCCCCACAGCCAAAGTTGTTGTTGTTGATGTTGTTGGAGCTAAGCCAAGTGGACAAGCCTCTGGTGCTGTTTTTTTATCTGGGATTAAAAGTGTCAAATCAGCAGCTCTTGCCATTGAACTTTCCATCACACTTGTAATTGCAATCATAGGGATTCCAAAACGTCTTGAATATGAAATAATATCAGCCATTTCTTTGCTCTCACCCGAGTTCGAAATAGCCAACAATAAGTCATCTTTTGTCATCATCCCTAAATCGCCATGACTGGCTTCTCCTGGGTGAACAAAAAAGGCTGGTGTCCCTGTTGATGCAAGCGTTGCTGCAATTTTTTGACCAATATGACCACTTTTACCCATACCAGAAACAATGATACGCCCTTTAATTTGCATCATCTTTTCAACAGCTTGCACAAATGCATCTGAAAAATTTTGTTTTAAAACTTGCAACCCATAAATCTCTCTATCAATAACTTGACAAGCACTTTTTATTAACGCTTCTTTATTCATTTTCCCTCCTTAATGGGCAAAAATATCTGGATCATCAAAAGAAGATAAATCTAATTTAGCACGTGTTGACATAAAAGAAAAACAAGCCAAAGCTAATTCATAGCGCCCTTCTCTTTTAAGCAAAAGATCTAATTTTTCTTTCAACTGATGAAGATAAAGCACATCATTTGCAGCATATTGTTGTTGTGCTTGAGAGAGTTCATCAACGCCCCAATCAGATGTTTGTTGCTCTTTTTCAAGTACAACACCCAACAAGTCAGAACAAAGTGATTTTAAACTGTGAGAAGAAGTTGATGTTCTTGCCAATTTTGAGGCAATTTTAGTACAATAAATAGGAGCAACTTCAACACCTAAATCATTTAAAATCTTCGCCACATCAAATCTTGCAAAATGAAAAATCTTTAAAATCTTTTTATCCGTTAACACTTTTTTTAAATTTGGACAGTCAACACCCTTTATAATTTGAACCAAATAAGCATTCCCAACCCCATCAGAAAGCTGAACCAAACAAAGGCGATCTCTTAAAAGATTCAGTCCCATTGTTTCAGTATCAATTGCCACCTCTTTTTTAAAAGAGATAAAGTCAGGTAAATCACCTTTAAAAACTGATATTTGCGCCATTTGACACCCCATAATTATGATAAATATTTATTCTTTATATACTATCAAAAAACGAAAATCAACAAAAATTTTCACTTCATTTTTTTCTTGCATTCTTTATTTAAATATGCAACCATAGGCAAAATTATTAGGGAGACACAGATGTTAAAGAACTATTTTTTTGTTCTTTTTGCTTTTTTTCATACATTTTTAGCAAGTGCAGAAGAAATTTCATCCCCTCAAACACAAGGAATGCATATTATCACTTCTGCTTTTGAACCAGATTTATGCCTTAATGGATATGCAGGCTCTTGGACTGGCGCTTGCATTTGTTTTCAAAAGAACACCGTTCCTAACAGATATTGCGACCCCAACTTCAAGCAAATCGATATTCATCAAAAGGTAACAATTGAAGATAAAACATTTGTTCTTTCTGGTGGAATTGTCAACTGGGATGAGGCAAATACATTTTGTTCACAATTAAAAAAGGGCTATAAATTAGCAACACGTAAAGATTTTAACTGTGAAAAAACAGGTATTGGCTGCTTAGATAACAAAAAATTCCTTCCGATTAAAGAAAAATATGGTAACAGAGGCTTTTTTTGGCTAGAAGAAAGTGAGAATACTGAGAAAGCCTATTATGCAGACCTAAATGATGGAACCGTTTACAACACGGCAAAATCAAATTCATCAACTATGCAAGCATTGTGCGTTAAAGAGGATTAAAAATGAAATTAAAATTTTCACTTTTACTTTGTTTCATCAGTTGTTCAAGTTTCGCACTTGAAATTGATCAAAATAGAGAAATTGAAATTAACAATATGTATGAAGAACTGGAATATACATTTGATGAGCCATTTGTTCTTCAAAATCCATATAATCGAAATCCTCTTTCGGCCCTTGTGAAATTTCCAACTAAACAAGAAGCACAAATTGAACTTCAAGTTCTTTCAAATAAGGGAAAACCTGAGATAACACATACATTTTCTGAATATAAAAAAGAACATGAAATTCCAGTTTTAGGGCTTTATCCTAATTCAAACAACAAAGTTTTGCTCACAGCTAAATACAAAGACGGCACAAGTCAAACAACAACTCTTTCAATTCCTACAAAAAAGACTGATAAAAGAGCTTTATTTACCATCACAAATAAGAAAGATGAAAAAACAAAATATCATTATTTGCATGGGGGCATTGTTTTTGATGAGAATGGAACTATTCGTCTTGATTTTAAACCTGAATATGAGATGCTTTATTTTCTAAACGGCTCATTTGTTGGAGAAGATAGGAATAAAGGGCTCATACAATATAATATGTTAGGAAAAAAAGAAAAGACTTACACCTATCCAGAAAACTTTACCTCTTTCACCCACGGGTTAACACAAAAACCGAACAAAAACTTTCTTGTTATTGGTTCATTTGATGACCAAAGAGCAACGATTGGCAATCAAGAAGCTCAAACTCAACGAGAATTTGTAATTGAGCTTGATTATCAAACAGGCAAAATGGTCAACAAAATTGATTTAGCTCAACTCTTAAACCCAGATCGGTCTGTTATTATTAAGTCTGACACTCAAAATTATGGGTTAAACAATTGGTGTCACATCAATTCAGTTGATTATAACAGTGAGGATGAAAGCATTGTCGTTTCTTGTCGTCACGTTGGGCTTATTAAAGTAAATGAAAAAACAAAAGAACTTGATTTTGTTATCGCGCCACATAAAGGATTTGAAAAATCAGGTCGAAATGGTTCTGGGCCAGATCTTTCAAACAAACTCCTCACTGCCTTAGATAAAATGGGAGATGCCTTACCTGATAGCGTTCAACAAGGGACACAAAGCTATCCAGATTTTAAATGGCCAACAAAAACCCATGATGCCAAAACACTTGGAAATGGAGTTTATAGCATTTTTGATAACTCCGGTCCTTTGTATGATAAAACAATAGCAACAACACCTCTTTCTAATGCTCAGGTTTTTAAAGTAGATGAAAAGAATAAAACCATTCAAAGCCTTTGGTTTGAACCCCTTGCCCATCACTCAGAATCTGGTTCAAGTGTTTTATACAATCCTAATGAAAATGAAGTAACCGTTTATTTAAGCATTGTTAAAGATAATTATCAACAAGGTCTAGCCACAGGAAAACTCATTCGCTATGATTTAACCACACATGAAAAACTTTTTGAAGCCACTCTTTATCGTGGTGGGGAAACATACTTTTATGGGCTGATGCCATTTTCATTTTATCAAAATGAGGATTTAAAATAATGAGTGAAATTATTCTTTTTAGCGTACTTGGATTTTTTGCAAGTATTATTGATGGATGTATTGGTATGGCCTATGGAACAATTTTAGCCTCCATATTTACTTTAAATGGCGTTCCATTATTGGTTTCAAGTGCCAGCATTCATTTTTCTGAAATTTTCACAACGCTTGCCTCTGGCCTCTCGCATTTATCATTTAAAAATGTTGATTTTAAATTATTAAAAAAAATCATATTCCCCGGCGTTCTTGGAGCCCTCATTGGGGCAGCAATGCTCACCCATGTGAATGATCAAATTTTAAAACCAATTGTTGCCTCTTATTTAATTGGACTTGGAATATATATTCTTTTAAAACAACACATTAAAAAGAAAACAAAATCATTTAAACGATTTAAACTTCTGGGCATAGTTGGTGGATTTTGTGATGCTGCAGCTGGAGGGGGCTGGGGTCCAATTGTAACTGGAACACTTATTTCAAGAGGGCATATTCCCCACAAGACCATCGGAACTGTTAATCTGACTGAATTTTTTGTTACCCTTTCTCAATCTGCCATTTTCTTTTCAGCTATCGGATTGACTTCTTTCAATATTGTTGTAGGTCTCATATTAGGAAGTGTTATTGCTGCTCCATTTGCAGCTTATATTGTTAAAAAAATTAATCCAATGGTATTGATTAAATTAGTCGGTTGTATTATTATCATCACCAATATTATTACACTAATTACACTTTTTTATGAGTTATAAATGAATCACTTAAAAATATTAGAAGCAGAAGCTATTGATTTAATTAGAGATGTTGTTTTTTCAAACGACATTGAAAGGCAAATTGTTTTTTATTCAATTGGGAAAGACTCTTCTTGCCTATTGCATTTGTTTAAAAAGGCTTTTCACCCTTTTCCCATTCCAGTCAAATTCATACATATTGATACAGGGTGGAAATTTAAGGAAATGTACGAATTTCGCAACAAAATTCAAAAAGATATTGAGTTGATTGTGTATAAAAATCCAAAGAATTTAAACCCATTTACAGATGGTCCTTTATACACAGATGTTATGAAAACAGAAGCACTCAAACAAGCTATTAATTTATATGATATTAAAATTGCCTTTGGTGGATCTAGAAGAGATGAAGAAAAATCACGTGCAAAAGAAAGAATGGTTTCTGTTAGAAATGAATATCACAAATGGGATCCAAGGAATCAAAATCCTGAAATTTCACCCCTTTACAATACATTTTTCACACAAAAAACATCTTTGAGGGTATTTCCTCTTTCAAACTGGACCGAACTTGACATTTGGGAATATATCAAGCAAGAAGAAATTGATATTGTCCCCTTGTATTTTGCAAAGAAAAGACGGGTTCAAACGCTTCCTTCTGGTATGATGATTGCAACAGAAAATGAAACTGGAGAACTTAAAAAGGTAAGATTTAGAACGCTTGGTTGTTATCCCCTCACCGGAGCTGTTCTATCTGATGCAACAACGATTGATGCAATTATTGCCGAACTAAAGCAAACCCAATATACAGAGCGTATCACAAGAATTATCGACTACGATACAGAAGGCTCTATGGAAAAGAAGAAAAAGGATGGTTATTTTTAATGAAAAGTGTGTTTAAATTTATTTGTTGTGGAAATGTAGATGACGGAAAATCCACACTGATTGGTCGATTACTTCTTGATACCAATAATGTCAAAAAAGACCAATTGGAAGATGCATTAAAAGCGTCTAAAAAAAATGGGTCTGATAGAATTGAACTTGCCATGTTATTAGATGGTTTATTATCAGAACGTGAACAACAAATTACAATTGATATTGCTCACCGTTTTTTTGATTATAGGGATATTCGCTTTCATATTCTTGATTGCCCTGGGCATGAGCAATATACAAAAAATATGGCTATTGCTGCAGCAGAAGTAAATACAGCTATTGTGGTGATTGATTCTACAAAAGGGATTAAACCACAAACACTTAAGCATATTGAAATTTGTAATTTATTCAATATTAAAAACATTTTAGTTTGTTTGACAAAAATTGATTTATTAAAAAACGACAAGGATAAAAATGATTTAAAAGAAATCAAATCTCTTGAAGAGGACGTGAAAAATCTGCTCAACAATTATACGTTTAATTATGAAATTGTTCCTGTCAGTGCTGTCACAGGTTTTAATACGGATTGTGTGTTAAAGTGTTTGTACAACTTCGCCATTTATCACATTGAAGAACAAGAAAAAAATCAAAAACAGATACTACATATTTTAAATTCAAAACTTTTTAAAAACACAAGATATTATTACGCCAAATCTGTGTTTAAAAATACTATTTTAGAAAATGAAAAACTCACAGTATATCCACAAAATACGCCTATTACAATCACAAAACAATTCGATAATGGATGTTTTAATATTTTAGAAAATGTTGATATATCTAAAGGAGATTGTATCACAAACACCCCTGTTCTAATTTCAAACAAAATTTCTTGCAAAAGTATCTTTTTTGATAAAAAGACCCCTTCCATGTTATTTAAACATGGCTCTTCTATCAAAAGAGTAATTCAATTAACGCCTTCTTCTTTAGAATTAGATGGTGAAATTGTTTTTAACAATATTGAAGATGTCAAGCAAAATGGATTTGGCATTTTCATTGATGAAGTGACGAAAAAAACGCTCGGTTGTGCCGTTTTTAAAAATAATCAAAAAGAAATTTTGCCTAAAAACACAACCGTTAACTATATCATTTATGGTGGAAGTCATTTAAAACGTATCGAAAAAGCGTTGGAAATTAAAAATCAATTCCAACCTGCCCCTTTTATTTTGGATGAATCTGATGTAAGCTATTTAAAATCACCTGAATTAATGTTGCTTGCAAAATACCTCAATGATCAAGGGTCATCAACTATCTGTTTAACCGAAACAGAACCCCAAAAAATATCTCACAATTGCATTTTAATTAATCTTAATCAGGAGAAATAAGATGAAATTTTCAATCCTTTCATGTATCACTCTACTCTTTTTTTCATTTTCAGCAATAGCTGAGTGGCAAATCAAGCAAGAAGCGATTAATACGTTTGAAAAATTTGCAAAAACAGAGGAGCTCCAACTCTATACAGGGGATAATATTTTACATGACTTTGAAAATTTACCAACCAAGGGGCATAAATTTGTTTTGGTGAGAATATCTGCCAGCAATCAAGATACTACTATCACCCCATTAAATTCTCTTGATTTTACAATTAAAGTAAATGGAAAAACCTATTCAAGAATCAAAGAAGATGGTTTTTTGCTTGATTACAACATTCGCCCTTTCACAAAATTAAAAATTAGAAAAGGCTCTCACACAGGACACCTCTTATTTGAAGTACCAATAGAAGAGTTAACAAAAACCCCTACTCTTTACTATATGGATCAAAAAATTCAATAGGATAAAAATGTTAAAAGTTAAATTTCTTTTATTAATTACAAGTTTATTCATCATTTTTCAACACATAAGAAACGAAGAAAAAAACCTTAATTTTCAAGATGTTAATTTGCAAAACCCGGGGAGTAATAGTGCTGTTTTATTTAATAATGAAGAACTCTCTCCCCCTTTTACAACAGATGAAACTAATTATTTTGTAACTTCTGTTTCGACACTAAAGCCCAACATTATTCAAGTTGGTGACACCAAAAAAGAAGTTAATATTGATAAAATAGAAAAAAATTCAAAACTACAAATAAAAATAAATGGAAAAGAAATAACACTTCACTTATTCCCAGAAAAATACCCCTCTTTTTCACTTAAACACTTTTCAACTCAAAGCACAAACAATCAAATTTTAGTAACACCCTTTGACCCTTACTGTAATCAACTCTCATTTCAATACATCATTTCTGAAAAAGGAGATCTGCTTTATTACAGGCGTTCACGCATTGAACAATGCGCCTCTAATTTTAGACAAACAAAACTTTTAAACGGTGAAAAAATGTACACCTATATGATACAAGAAAGACCTGTTCCTCCTGCTTATTACCTTGGAGGAAGTCTTGTAGTATTGGATAAAAATTTCAATATTGTTGACTTTTTAAAACTTGAAAAAACAGATAAACACCCGGAACTTTATGTTGAAAATCATGATTCACTCATTCTAAACAAAAATCATTATATTCTCTCAGCCTATCATGAAACTGAAATTCTTCATCCTGAAACAGAAGAGCCCACCTTTGTTGCCCAAACTGTGCTTCAAGAAATTAAAGATGGAAAAGTCATTTTTGATTGGGTCAGTTCCGATTATCCCCATTTATATACTTATTTTAAACCCCCTGATAATTCCAGAACATATAATGATTACATGCACTTTAATTCGATTATTGTTGATTCAAAAGATAATAATTTGATTATTTCTTGCGCCGGTATTTCAAGCATCCTCAAAATTAACAGAAAAACGGGAGATATTATGTGGACATTGGGTGGCCCTGGGGATGACTTTAAACTGGATGAAGAACACCGTTTTTATGGCCAGCATAGCCTTTCTTTTGATAAAGAAGGGAACCTTATGCTTTTTGATAATCAATCTTCTTTTTTTGCAAAAAGAATTGAGAAGAGTCCTAATCTACCTCATAGCCGAATTTTAAAATTTAAACTTGATGAAAAAAACAAAAAAATCTTGAACGCTGTTTCTATTCCTCTTGATTTTCAAACAGACACCATGGGATCCGTTTATCAAACAGCTGAAGATACCTATATCCTTGCCATGGGTGAACATAACAAAGTGCAGAAAATAAAAGTCGCTGAAGAAAAAGCAACAAAATTGTGGGAGCTTTCTTTAGATTATCCAACTTATCGAGCTTATGAAGTTAAAGATTAAGAGATTATAAATTCATCTCATATTCATGAACCATTTCTTCAAACCACTCAATGTATTGACGTGTACCTGTCAATTTCAACCCTTGTTTTTGATAAAATTGATTAGAAATGGGATAATTTTCCAATGTGAATAGATTGATGTGTTGAACGCCTTGTGATTTTAAATAATCTTTAACATACAAAAACAACAATTGTCCACATCCCTTCCTTTGCTCAAAAGGATCGACATAAAAAACCTTTATTTCGGCATTCGTCTTATCAAAATCAGCAAGTCCAATAAAACCTTTTATTTGCCCCTCCTCCTCGGCAACAAAGACAAGCCCTTTTTCAACAGGTATTTTCATCTTTTCAATTCTTTTTTCGCTCACATCAAAATAAGAACTATCTAAAATAGAATCCTTAATATAACCCCTGTATGAAATCTTCCACGCTGTAACATGAATTTGAACAATTTTTTCAACATCATCAAGAGTTGCCGGCCTAACAAACATATGTTTTATCTTTCTTTTAAACAAGAGCTATTTTTCTCAACAGATTTTTGCATAAAAAATTTTTTATTCGAAATAATTTGAACCGGAGCTATTTCAGCCTGATTAGGCATTTTTCCCATATCTGGATAAGCAACAAAGTCTGATGAAACACAATGAGGCACATTCACACAATATAACGCCGTATCTGGCACTAAATGAGATGGGATTCCAAGATTTTGAAAATGCATTTTAACCTCCTTTTCATCCATATTAAAAAATTTTTTCTTCTTTTTCAAGTACTTTTATCAAATATTTTTTAATTCACAATTCAAAATGACAAATATTTATTGAAAAAACTTTACAAAACAATAATTTTATGATATTATTATCTAAATTTAAAAAAATATAGGAGTTCACATGAAGGAAGTAGAAATTTCAGGTCGTAAAATTTATCGCTCATTTAATGAAGTTATAAAAATTGATGATGGCTATTGTTTTGGCGTGTTAGGTGGCAAAAATTTTATGGTTGCCAGAACCACTAATGACAATAATATGACATTCATTCGCTGGTGTTCGGGTAAAATGCCTTATGGGGGCAATAAAAACGTTACGGGACCTAAAGCTGACAAATTATTAAAGATGATTTTAGAACGTATTCCCAATATACCTGAAAATGAAGAAATTATTTCTCAAATGAAAATCATGGTTGAAAAAAATAAAAAAGCAACTTCTTATTGTGGTGTTTCAAAAGATGATGCAAAAGCCATGACGTCATTTGAAAAAATAGAACAACAAAAGAAAAAAGAGCGTGAATTTAAAAAATTCATGGATAATAAAGCCGTCTATGAACAAAAAAATGCTGCGAAAAAGGCAGAAAAAGAAGCTAAACGTGCTCAAAAACTTGCCGAAAAACAACGCCTAAAAGAACAAAGAATACTTGAAGAAAAAAAACGCATTCAAAAAGCGCGTGCATTAAAAATTATGAAAGAGGAAGAAAGAGTCTATCCTCAAATGGTTTTTAACCAACCTGAGAATGAAACTCCTACTATTTTTGTTGATGGAAATACAGCCATTATTTTAGGTCATATTAACAAAAACTTCTTTCGAATTAAACTTTCTGACAAAAATCCATCTTTTTTTATCATTCAAAATGATGAAAAGGTCAGAAAAATGAGCATTGCTGAATTGCAACAAATTTTGGTTGCTATTAACGAAAATCCAAATCACAATGAGGAACATGACGCTATTTTAGAACGAGTTGCTTCAGATTATGATAAATTCAGACAACTCAAATTCCCTGAAAATAAAAATGTTCAGAAAGAAAAAATCGCAATCAGCAAAAATATTTTGGTTCAAAGAGGCTTATTAACAGCTCAAAACGTTATTGGATAAAAAACACTTTCTTGGGGTTAGTTTCTTTCCATACCTCTTTCAAAAGTTGTTAATTTTGCTTGTTGCAAGTTATATCCACCACGGGCAATAACTTTTTTTGCATCCATATTATATGGCAGAACAACGTCATTCAAACAAACTTTTGCATCTTTCGGTAAAAGAAGTTTTGTAACATTTTCTAAAGAAAGGTTATTTAAATAAACACCTTTACAACAATTTGAAAAATCAAGTTCAGTTCCTTGAGAGAATGAAACATATGTCATCGAGATTTTTTTCAACCCCTCCCCTAATTTAAAATCCTTTAAAACAACACCATTTAAAGGCATAAATTCAAATTCTTTTACCCCAGAAATATCTAAAGAAATCAAAGATGGAAATCTCAAAAAAAGAAATTCAACCTTATCAGCATTTTTAGGTAATGAAATTTCTTTTACACCTCTTAAATCAGATTCCCCAATTCGAACAACACCTGTTGCTTCAGACAAATCAAGGTGCCCTGTTTCAAAAGTTGTTACACCACTTTCAAAATTACGCACAACAGATGGCAACTTAAAAACAGGTGTTTTTATTTGCATACGGGTAAATGAAACATCTGAACAATAAGGACTAATTCCTTCTAACGACTTTAAACTGTTACTCAAGTGCATTTGTAATGCAAAATATCTCTTATTTACCCCTTTAAAATCATGAATATTAGAAGATAACAAGCACAATTCATCTGCGTGATAGGGCAACAAGTCAACATGTTTTTTTGAAAAATAATAGCACTCAAAAATACCATATATATCCATATTTTTAAAAGAAACATAAGGTTCAACCCCATCCGTAGCGACTGATACTTTGGGTCTAGAATCAAACATTAAACCCATGATAGACTCAAATTCTCTTGTAAAAGAATACTTTTTGCGCTGGGGATTACCAACACCTATGCGACCCTCAACACCCTCAGAACAGCTCAATTTCTGATGTTTTAAAATATCAAACTCATCCATTTCAAAATAATATGTTTCTGCTTCAGCATCTTTATAACAGCCCTTAACAAGTGAAAAAGCCCCCCGCGATTTTTTTTGATACTGTGCCAAAAATGAATCTAACTGCTCATGAACCTCAGGTATTTTCAACCCATACATATAACCAGATTTAAAATAAACATCTCCTTGTTCATTTCGATAAGGTTTAACACTGATACGTGCTAACTTTTTGGCTGGATTTTTTGAATTAATCCCAAACGCAACAAAAACACCTTTCCCAATTTCATCAGGAAGATGATGCGCATTGCTTCCTCCAGGAACCAAACACGAACCCCACTCATTTTTTGAATACTCAGTATAAGCACTCATTTTGGCAATATCAGATGGGTATTTTGAAAGAACAAGCATGTCAATTGTTTCATTTTTTTGTTCATTCCCTTTATGAACAGCTTGCATCAGATGAAAATCCTGATATTGCTTTAAATAAAATTCTCGCAAAGCAATCAATCGATTTTTCAAATCATCACTTGAAGCAAGAGCTCCTTTTGACATCACTTCATAAAATAAAACAGGGTTTATTAATGCTCTTGGCATTGAAAAACGAGACCTACTTTTAAATTTTGAATACGTATTCAAATAATCTTGATACGAATGAATTCCGTTTAAATAAGAAACAAAATCTTCAGCTAGGTTAGAAGAAGAAACACGTGTTAATATTTGAGAGAGAAAATCTGACTGTTTTTTCAAAAAACGACCTGCTTTTGTACCAATAACATGCGTATGACATTTTTGATCTTTTGCAGACTGGACCAAAAATGAAAAACCTTTTTCAACAACTTTAAAATGCTCTTCACTTGGAATTGAAAGATTTATCTTATCAATCAAATTTTTCAAAAACAAAAAACCAGAAGAAGCTGGGTTTATCTTCAAATAAACACGATCTTTATCCTGAAAAAAACTGGGATAAGAAGGTTTATACCCTTCCCTTAATTTTTGTCCTTTTAAAACAATTTTTCGAATATCATTATCATAATAACGCACTTTTGTTCTAAAATCTTGCACAATCTGATTTAATAATGATAAATCATTTAAATTCTGTTTAATTTCATCATATAAAATTAAATCTTCAGCACCATAATTTTCAGCCAATAAAAAAAGACGAAAAATAGGAAGAAAAGCCTTTTTATCCCCTTTATTTTCAAAAAGGAATCTTTGAACCTTTTTTTTTAATTTTTTAATTCGAAAATCTAAAAAGTCTTTTTCCTCTTCAGCTGATAATAATTTTAACATATATTCTCCTTCAAACACGAAGAAGAATTATATCATAGCGCCATTAATTTGTCAATGTTTCTAAATATATAAAACACTCTTTAAAAAAATTATTTTTTTAAAATGCGATATTTTTTAAACTTAAATTATCACATTATTAAATCAATCTCTTTTTTTTATAAAATAACAACAAAAAAAAGAATGCGCCATCAACCGACAGCGCACCCTTTAACGACTTAGAAAAACGCTAATTATTCAGCAACTTCTTCTTTTGCTTCTTCTTTAGCAGCTTTTTTCTTTGTTGTTTTTTTAGCTTTTGCTAATGCATCACCTAAAATATCACCCAAAGAAGCACCAGCATTTGTAGAACCAAATTCTTCCATAGCTGCTTTTTCTTCTGCAACTTCACGAGCTTTAATTGATAATGTCAATTTGCGTGTTTTTGCATCGAATGATGTGACTTTAGCATCCACTTTTTCACCAATAGCGAAACGTTCTGTTTTTTGTTCAGCACGGTCTTTAGCAAGGTCTGTGCGTTTGATGAAACCTTTAACGCCATTAACTTCAACTTCAATTCCGCCTTCTTCAATATTAGAAACGATACCTGTTACGATTTCGCCTTTTTTAATTTTGTCAGAAGCATCTGCAAATGGATCTTCTGTCAATTGTTTAACACCCAAAGAAATACGTTCTTTTTCAACATCGATGTCTAAAACTTTAGCTTTGACAACCATGCCTTTTTTGTAATCTTTGATTGCTTCTTCACTTGATTTTTCCCATGAAAGGTCTGAAGTGTGAATCATACCATCAATATCATCATTTAAAGCAATGAAGATACCAAATTCAATCATGTTTTTGATTTCACCTTCGATAACATCACCGACTGCGTGTGTATCAGCAAATGCTTTCCATGGATTTTCTTGAATTTGTTTCATACCAAGTGAGATACGGCGTTTTGATTCATCAACATCCAAAACAATACCTTCAACTTCTTGGCTCAATGAAACGATTTTGCTTGGGTGAACATTTTTCTTTGTCCAGCTCATTTCTGAAACGTGGATTAAACCTTCAACACCGTTAGCTAATTCAACAAATGCACCGTAATCTGTGATGTTGCTGATTTTACCTTTAAATGTTGCCCCAACTGGGAATTTTTCGTTCACACCAACCCATGGATCGCTTTCTAATTGTTTCATACCAAGTGAAATACGACCTGTGTCTGTGTTAAATTTAATAATTTGAACTTTAACTGGTTGACCAACTGTCAAAACTTCTGCTGGGTTTGTAATACGTTTCCATGAAATATCTGTAACGTGTAATAAACCATCAACACCACCCAAATCAACGAATGCACCGTAATCTGTGATATTTTTAACAGTCCCTTCAACAATTTGACCTTCAGAAAGGTTTTTAATAATTTCAGAACGTTGTTCAGCTCTTGTTTCTTCCAAAACAGCACGACGAGAAACAACAATGTTTCCACGAACTCTATCCATTTTCAAAAGAGCAAATGGTTGAGCAACACCCATTAATGGTGTGATATCTCTGATTGGACGAACATCAATTTGTGAACCAGGCAAGAATGCTGTTGCCCCATTTAAGTCAACAGTGAAACCACCTTTTACACGACCAAAAATTGTACCAATAACGTGTTCACCGTTAGCAAGTGATTTTTCCAAATCACCCCAAACTTCTTCACGGCGTGCTTTTTCACGTGATAAAACAACATTACCATCTTTGTCTTCATAACGATCAACAAAAACATCAACGCTGTCATTTAAGTTAAGTGTCTGTACACCAAATTCTGAAACAGGAATACGACCTTCTGATTTTAAACCAACGTCAACTGTGACGTAGTCATCATCAAAACCAACGATTTTGCCAGAGATTACTTTACCTTGTAAAGAACCTTTACCCATAAACTCGTCTAACAAAGCGCCAAAATCTTCTGCTGGCATTTGGTTTTCAATTGTGCTCATTAATTAATCCTTAAAAATATAGTTGGCCACCAAAGCCTTTTGCTTTGGGGACTTTAGTCAATCCGCCCCTTGATATACTGAACGACTTGGGCGTATACATCGTCAGCAGTCATATCAGAAGTATCAATAACCAATGCGTCATCAGCAGGCTTTAATGGAGCTGTTGCTCGTTCACTATCTCGCTTGTCACGCATGATGATATCTGACAAAACGTCTTCAAATATAACACATAATCCTTTTAATTGCAACTCTTTAAATCGTCTTTTTGCACGAATTTCATTATTTGCTGTTAAAAATATCTTAACTGGCGCTTCTGGACAGATAACTGTCCCAATATCTCGGCCATCTAAAATAGCTCCTTTTGCTGGTGTTTTATCTTTTTTAATCGGATTTAAAGCGAATCGTCTTTGAAAATCAAAAAGAGCCTTTCTAACCCCTGGTAACCTTGAAACCAATGATGCTGCTTTTCCACAAACCTCATTTCGAATTTTCGAATCGTCTTGAAGTGTCAACATTTCATCAATATTAAGGCTTTGAGCAACTCGAACAGCCTCAATTTCATCTTCTGGATTCAACCCCTTCTCCAACATTTGAAAACCAACACCTCGATATAAAGCACCGGTGTCTAGATAGGCATAATCCAATGTTTCAGCCAATTTTAACGCTAATGTTCCCTTCCCTGCTGAAGAAGAACCATCAATTGCAATAATATTCATTGTAAAAATTTTCCTCTTTTTTAATTTTTTTATTGACAAATTGAACATAACATGTAAAAGGCACAAATAACAAGTTTTTTTTATTATGGAGGATTAAAATGGCAAAACCAGAATGGGGATTAAAACGTAAATGTTTAAAATGTGGCACTTTTTTTTATGATATGAACAAAAAAAGTTTTTCTTGTCCAAAATGCAAAGAGGAGTACACTCTTGACTCCTATGCAGAAAATAAAACCAAACAACTGCTTAAACTTGCTAAAAAAGCAGCTCCCAAAATTGAAGATGATACATTGGATGAAGAAGCTTTGTTGCAAATGACTGAAGATATTCCTTTGTCAGATGACGATATCGGACCTGATGATTTAGAAATCTTAGATGATGAACCCGATTTAGAAGAATCAGACAGACCAGAATTAACAGGTATTGTTGATCAATATGACGACGAAGAACAAACCGATAAATAATGAAAAAAACTTATTTTTTCAATCTCTGAAAGGACAACTTCTTGTTGCCATGCCAGGGATTGATGACTTAAGATTTAACAAAACCGTTATTTATATTTATGAACACACTCAAGAGCTTGGGGCTCATGGAATTGTGATTAATAAACCTGCTGTTAAAATGTCTTTTAATGATATTTTAACGCAATTAAGAATTGAACCTGTCAGTCTAGATACGGCAACACCTCAAATTCTACTCGGTGGTCCAGACCAAATCACACATGGCTTTATTATTCATTCTGGGGATTATTTTACACCTGAAACCTGCTATATTCAAAGTAATGTTGCACTTACCTCTACACAAGATATTATAGAGGATATTGCAAATGGAAAAGGACCTGAAAACAAATTAATTGCTCTTGGATGCGCCTCTTGGATTAGAGGACAACTTGAAGATGAAATTATGAGCAATGTTTGGCTAACGGTCCCTGCAACATGGAATTTATTATTTGAAATACCATTTGAGCACAAGTGGGAAAAGGCAATTGAAACTCTTGGTGTGAACCATTTTTATTTAACAAATATATCAGGGAAAGCTTAAAATGAAGAAATATATCTTACTTTCGACCGTCCCAATTCTTATTTTTGGCGTAGCTGTTTATTCATACTTGTCAAATAAAGACCCTCTTGTGTCCGTTGTTATGCCTACCTATAACAGAGCAGCCCTTCTACCTCAATCTATTGAATCTATACTCAATCAAACATATAAAAATTTTGAGTTCATTATTGTTGATGACGGCTCTACGGACGGTTCTGGAGCTCTCCTTCAAACATATGCGCAAAGCGATCCCAGAATTAAAATTTTAACAAACCCTAAAAATAAAGGTATTTCTTATTCCAGAAACAGAGGAACAGATGCTGCGAAAGGGAAATACATTGCCATTATGGATTCTGATGATTATTCTGAGCCCGAAAGATTGAAAAAATCTGTCGATTATCTTGAAAAAAATGAAGATGTAATTGCTCTTAATGCTCTTTATCATGAAACAGGTCAACCAGAGTCTTGGCAAAACAATTGGGTTCCTCCTCTTCGATTTGATATTATTTTTCATTTAAAGAACTATTTTACAAATATCGCTGTTTTTAGAACGGACTTTATCAGAAAACATAATATTCGCTATAATGAAAATATGATAAGTTCTGAAGATTATGATTTTTGGGCTCAAATTTTCATGAAAGGAGGCAAATTAAGAATGCTTAATGAACAACTCATTCGCCTTCGCAGACATAAAACAAACTCAAAAGAATACTATGATACAATTAAAAAACAATCTCGCATTATATCCGACAGATTATTAAGACATTTTGGTGTTCAAAATCCAGAGAAACTCACAAATGACTGTGAACGGATGGAAGAAATGATAAAAGTGAATAATCGTACAAAAAAAATAGATGCGTACACATTTAATCTTTTTTATTCTAGATCTTGCAAAAGATATGCTGAACCTGAAGATGGCCTTTATATCAAACATAATGATTGGGTTGATTATTTAAAAGCAACAAATGAAAAAGGTGTATATGAACGCTTTCGAAATCAAGAAAAATACAAAGTGTTGGATATAAAGAAAAACATTAATGGAGAAGAAAATATTTTCATTATTGAAAATCCTTCAAAAGAAATTGAGATTTATCACAAACAAAATGATGGTTCTTTGACACTTATTTATAAAGAAGAAAAAACTTGGATAGAAAAATTATTTGAAAAAACAAATTAAAAAATTAAAAATAACCCTAACTTACTGGATTGTTTTCTGTATACAAAAAAAGTGGCTTAACTGCCACTTTTTTTATAAATCAAATAAATCTATGGGACCATCAAACGATCACTTATTTCTTTGATACGTAAATAATCACTTGAAAGTTCTTTTGATAAAATATCACTCGCTTTTTCTTCTAACAACAAACAAATATCGTTATCCGTCAACAAAGGATTTTCTAATTGAAAATTCTTTTGAAATGCAGTTTTCATGTGTGAAAAATCAGAAGCAACAGACTTATTTAATACACGCGCAAATTTATATCTAATTTTTGAAAAAACTGAACCCAACTCCTCACCTCTCGAGCCTTTTAAATATCCCCTTAAAAAATCAGCTTCTTTTTGAAACTTAGCCATAAATTGAGAAGGATAAAAATTCAAAGGCACCCCTAATTTTGTGCAATATTCATCATATCCAACATAATGGCGATACATGATCATTGCAAGGGTTATTGATTGCTGATCATGTTGTAACTCTTGCTTAGAAACTGGAAAAACACTAACTTCAACTTTATGTTTTAACAAAAAAAGACTTGGAACAACCACTAATAAAATGGCTAATACCAAAATAAAACAACTTAACCTTTTTCTTCTACGTTTATCTTCACTTTCAGATAAAAAACAATTTCCCCTATCAAAAACTTTACATACTTTCTTACGTTTTTTTTGTGTGCGTCTATATGTTTTTTTTAACACTTTAAGCATTTAAAAGTCTCCTTTTTAGGTTATTTTATACCCAATTATTTTTTTATTTCACTTATTTTAATTGTTTTTGAAAAAAGACGCAACTTATTTTGTAAAAAAAAAGAGGGATTTTTTATCCCTCTTTTTTTTAAATTAATCTTCTATCTTATTTTTCATACCCTTACGCATATGTTTTTTATGATGTTTCATTTTTGATTTTCTTTCTGTTTTCATTTCTTCAAGTGTCTTTTTTTGATCTTCAGTTAAAATAGATTCAAATTCTTTTTTGTTATTTTCACGAATGGTATCTGCTTTTTGACGCAAATCTTTCATTTGTTTTTTAATATCTTCCATTTCAGCTTTGCTCTTTTGATGAATAGCAGAGGCTTTTTCTTGTTGTTCCTCTGTTAATCCCAATTTTTTAACAAAGTTTTCTTTCATTTCTTTACGAACTTCACCTCTTTTTGCTTTAACATCTTGGACTTTTTCAGAAATTTCAGCTGGAGCTGTTTGAGCTGATACCACATTTTCTGCTGCCAACGCAGCACCTGATACAATAATTGTTCCCATTAACATTGTTAAAACATATTTTTTCATATTATTCTCCTTTCAAATACGATAATTTTTCACTTAAAATTTCTCTTGCACTAAACAATCTTGACTTTACCGTCCCTAATGAAATACCTAATTTCTTAGAAATTTCTTCATAACTAAGCTCTTCAAACTCATATAAGTTAATCACCTCTCTCATCTTTGATGGCAAAGCATCAACTGCTTTTAATATCGCCTTTTGCCGTTCTTTTTGAAGTTGCAACTCCAAAGCTGAAACAGATTTGTTATCTTGGAGAGCGCTTTCTTCAACATCAGCCTTTTGGTTCATTGACTTAAAATAGGAACTTTTAAAATAGTCTTTAGCCACATTTTGCGCAATAACCTTGAGCCATGCAATAAGTTTACCTTCTTCTTGATACTTTTCCTTATTCTCAAGAGCTTTCAGATAAACCTCTTGCTCAATATCTTCATTGTAAGAACCAGTAACCTTTTTGATAATACCACGAATATAAGGATGTATATTGCGATATGTATATGTCATGACAACTCCATCATTTCATATTCATCCATAGGCAAAAGCATATCAGCCTCTGTCAAAAGATAAAAATCTTGATTATACACTTCATCATCATAAAGATAGGTATAAAAATCTTGATTTGTAACCACAGACGTTAGACTTTGCATCATAAACACACCCATCATCAAACAAGAAACAACTCCAACAGAAATATTTTTAATCATCTGTCTACGCCGTTTTCGTTTAAAATAAAGTGGCTTTGCCTCTTTTATTAAATTTGAAATATCCATTGTTTAGTACCTCCACACTCATATAAACGATATAGCACAAAAAAAGTTCATTTTAAATTCATTTTTTTTAATGATTGACCAAAAATAAAAAAAAGATTAGGATACCCTTATGAAAAAAACAAGCCTTTTACACACTGATTTACCAGTTTTATCTTTAAGTAGAGAACAACACGAATTATTCCATCAAATTGAGGAAACAAAAAATCATTATCTCATACAAGGCCAAGCAGGAACAGGTAAATCAACCTTTATTAAGTATTTATTTGAACATTCAAGCAAACGTATTCGCCTTTTGTGTCCAACTGCCATCGCAGCCTTGCATATTGGGGGCGTAACCATTCACTCCCTTTTTAAACTCCCTTTGAGTGACTTTATATCAAAAGAGCAACTTGAGATTAAAAAGAAAACCATTAATATCCTTAAAAAAACAGATATCATCGTTATTGATGAAATTTCAATGGTAAGACCAGATATTATTGATGCCGTGGATTACATTTTAAAACAGGCTCGGGGCGATTTTTCCCCTTTCGGTGGTGTTCAAATGATTTTTGTGGGTGACTTATGTCAACTCCCCCCTGTCATTAAACAAACAACATTAACCATCTTTAAACACCGTTACGGAACTGATGAACCTTATTTCTTTGATGCTAGAAGTTTTAAAGATGCAGGCTTTTGCTTTAAAGAGTTTAAAAAAGTCTATCGCCAAAGTGATGATTTACTCTTAAAACAACTCACAAATATTAGAGAAAAGAAAAATATAAACGAAGCGTTATCCCTCTTTAATCAAGCAAAGTTTGAAAATGAAGATGATCTTAAAACAGCCATTACCATCACCCCATATAGATTAATAGCTGATAAAATCAATCAAATGTGTTTAGAAAAACTTCCTTCTGTTGAAAAAACATATGAAGCCACTGCCAAAGGGGCTTTTGAAAAAGCAGTAGACACCCCTGCTCCAAAATCTTTAATCCTTAAAATTGGGGCTCTTGTTATTTTTAATAAAAACAATCCACCTTATTTTATCAATGGATCAATGGGCGAAATTATCGCTCTTGAAAAAGAATATTTAAAAGTCAGACTACTTCAAAATAACAAAGTCATAACCGTTAATAAAGAAATATGGCAAAGCTTCAGTTATGAATATGATGCTAAAACAGATACAGTGAATGAAAAAGAAACAGGATCATTTGAGCAATTTCCCATCCAATTAGGATATGCCCTTACCATTCACAAAGCGCAAGGTAAAACATTGGATAAAGTCATTATTGACACCAATAGAGGGGCCTTTGCTCACGGACAAATGTATGTTGCCCTGAGCAGAACCAGAAAATTCAAAGATATTCATCTAACACAAAAAATAAGACCTCAAGATATTATTTTAGATACAAGAGTTCTTGACTTTTTAGAACAAATGCATAAAATAACCTCAAAATCAGAAGGATAGTTCATGCATACACATCACACAGTTGTTGAGGCCTTATTTCATGCGCTGGAAGAAAGTATTCATCTTCTTCCATACTTATTCGTTACCTATCTTATCTTAGAGTATCTAGAAAAAAGAACAGAAAATATCTCTTTGCTCTTTTCAAAAACAAAATCTTACTTTGCTCCTATCTTAGCAGCTCTTACTGGTATTTTGCCACAATGCGGTCTCGGTGTTGCAGGGGCAAACTTTTATGCTGCCAGAGTCATTTCAAGAGGGACGCTTGTTGCCTTGTTCTTGTCAACATCAGATGAAATGCTCCCTGTCTTATTATCCAATGGAATTTCAATTAAAGTGATTGCTAGCATTATTTTATATAAAACACTGATTGCCCTTTTGGCTGGCCTTTTGTTAGATATGGCCATGAAAAAGAAAAACAAACAAAATCATCCTTTTGAAATGCACACCCTTTGCCACCAAGCTGATTGTGGCTGCCACAAAAAAAAGATTTGGGTTTCAGCTCTTAACCACACAACGCATATTTTTGTGTTCATTTTAGCTGTTAACGCACTGTTGCATACCATCTTTTTATTCATTCACCCAAATGAGCTTAAAGAAACCTTATTCACCCATAGCGTAATGGGTCCTTTTTTCAGCACCTTATTTGGATTGATCCCAAACTGTGCTACTTCTGTTGTTTCTGCCCAATTATTTGCAGATGGGACTTTACCAGATGGAGCGTTCTTAAGTGCTGTTCTTGCCAACGCAGGCATTGGTTTGATTGTTCTGTTCCATGTGAACAGACGCTTAAAGCAAAACTTAAAAACTCTTCTTTTTATAAGTTTAGTCGCATTTTTAAGTGGATGCCTTTTCAATATCTTTAATCTAACTTTTTAATTTATCAACGCCCATTGTATGGTATATAAAAGATATACTTGTTCACTTAAAAAAGAACAAATGTTCTTATATAAAAACAAAAAAGAGAACAAATGTTCTTTTATTTTGAAAATAATGCATTTTTTTAAATTATCTACTATAAAAAAATCAAACTTCTAGATACCGACAAAAACACCCTGAGATAAATCTCAGAGTGTTTTATATTACAATTTAAGAAAACCTATTCTTTTCCTTGAGAAGCAGAACGTTTTTTCTCATCAGCAGGTGGTGTTTGAGTTTCTCGTGTAATATCTTCAGCCCCTGTGCTTCTTATTTTTCTAGATGCATCTGGTTTAGATGATGTAGTTTCACCTTCAGCTTGTTGATCTGAGCTCGACACAGAACTTTCCTCAGTTTCAGATTCAGTTTCTGATCCACTTGTGGAATTGTTCGCTGAAGATGTCGTTTTTTTCTTAGAAGAACGTTTTGCTTTCTTCGATGATGACTTTTTGCCACGAGATCGAGAAATACCTTCTTCTGAAGTCCCTTCTCCAGATGTTGAACCGGTTGTTCCCCCTGAAGGTGTATCTGTCTTCCTTGAAGAATCTGTTTCCGTAGTTTCAGCTGCACGAGCTTCAGCTTCTGCTTGTCTTTCATTATCAGTTTCAGCTCGTTTTGCTCTTGCGCCTTCCTCAGCTGCATCTCGTGTTTCAGCCTCACGTGCAGCTACGGCTCTTTTTCGTTCAGCTTCCTCAGTATCCTCATCACCATCTTCAGAAACTTCTCCATCTGAATCTTCAGGTTCTTCAGAAACACCTTCTTCCTCATCTGGGAACTCACCTTCTAATGGGACAAAATTACCATCTTCCGTTTCTGCTGTTTCTTCTGCTGAAGGAATATCTAATGGCACAACGGTCCACCCTTCTGGAACTGGGGTATTTGGAATAAAGGCAACACTATCTTCAGCCCTTGCATTTGCAAGCGCTGGGTTAAGCTTATTAGCATGAACTGAGTGATTGTTCCCTAATTGACGTCTAATATCTGCATGCGTTGCAGCATCAAAAGCAAGCCCTTCCCTTGCGAGCGCATCCCAAATCGGATCAAAATCCTTCCCTGGGTCAGTTTTACGTCCTGGCGCAATCTCGTCATGCCCCAAAACTCTATCTGGTGGAATACCATATTGTTGTGATAATTGAGCAACAACAGCAAGAATTGTCGCTGCTTGTTCAGGGGTATATCCCTCATCCACAGCACGTACCACTTCAATACCTATAGAACATTCGTTTAAATTTCTTTGTCCCAGCCAACGAGAAGGCCCTGCATGATTGGCTCTCATTTCTGGAGGAACCAACATATAAGCTTTTCCATCCCGTCCAATGACAATATGTGCACTCACTTTATTCTCATTATGACACAGATATTTCAAGGTTGCACTTTCAGAAGCTCCCGCCCTATCTTCCGTTGAGTGAATAACAATCATATTCGGTTTTTGACCACCTGCACGAGGCCCTTGATGAACAGAAGAATACGTCCGATCATATTGAACATTCCCATGGAGCTCGTGTCTTTGTGTTGGAATACGAGCCTCAAGTGGTCGAACACCTCCTCCAACTGGAGAAAAATAATTATCACGCAAGCGCTTGCGTGGGCGTGTAGACCTATCCGTTCTAAGGATATCCCCCGTTCCTCTTGTATACCCTCCAGGTGTATAAGAAGAATTGCCTCTTTGATAACTCACAGGTTGATGCCCAAAACTTGCCGTCCAATTATCCACTTTGCTATATCCAATACCATCTACACCAGAAGCAACTTCAGGAAAACTCATAGCAAAAGCTTCAGCTTGCTGTGGTGTAACTTCTATCCCATAAGCAGCACAACATGAATAGTATAATAATGCCAATTCATCTTTTGTTAAGGCTAAATCCGTTCCATTTAAATGTTTGTATTTTTCAATCAACTGGGTTGCAATTACTTTTGCAACATCCTCAGGTTTGGCATTAGGTGCTCTTTTTAAAGCATCTTCAACCAACATACCCATTTCAACAGCACGCATACGAACAGCTGCGCGCTCTTTATTTTGGTTTTTACCCACAATTTCATAAACAGCTTGCATATCCCCCGCATTAAAAGCGTCAACAATCTTTGTCCAATTCCCTTGATAAGCTGTATCTAAAATCAAGGCTTGATAACAGGGCAAAAGTTTATCATAATCTTTAAATTGCGTCCGACACTTTTCATACAACTTATATTGCATTTCAGTTTTAGCAAGCACAATTGCTTGCTCATGTGTGACTTCACTTGCACGATAATTTAAATGGTTGTAGCCAGCCTCATTCACCGTACCATAACCAATGGTACTAATCATATTACTATCGTTATATTCTTCCAAATAAGGCCCTCTTTTATGACCAGCTTCTCCCCGTTGGATCATATAGAAAGAAAAATCAACAATTCTTTGATCTAATGCTTGTTGCGTATCATCCCTTGTTTGCATTGAAGCCTCCTTTTTAACATATACTATATATATTTTAACTCAAAAAACACATTCTTTCAATGTTTTTTATTTTCCCATTGAATTTAAATGAAAAAACACCCATATAATGCCCCCATTAATGCCACAAAAAACAGCAAAAATGTAATCGGCATTTTCGTATATTTTACAATCAAAAAAGAAGACAAACAAACAAAAAGCTCTAAAAAGTTAAGAGAAAACCCCTTAAAATCTGCTTGTTTAAACATTAAAAAATTAAAAATCTCTTCCCATGGAACAGGCTTTGAAAAAACAGACATTTGCATAAAAATAAGAGTTGCATAACAAACCATTGCAAGAGCTGCCATACGCATAGCTGTTAATAACCCATCCACAAAAAATGTACCTTGCCCTTTTTGTAAAAAACGAACAGCCAAATACCCTAAAAAAAGACCTGGTAAAACAAGCCCTATGGACGCAAAAATACCCCCTGCAATACCATTTGTTAAATAACCAATATACGTTGCTGAATTAATACTCACTGGTCCTGGTGTGATTTGTGATAATGAAATTAAATTACCATATACTTCCAAAGTTAAAAGTTTTTTTTCCTCAACAAATGTGTGTAACAGCATCGGGATAATCATATATCCCCCACCAAAACAAAGAAGTCCAAATTTTGCAAATGTTACCATTAAAGCGAAAATACCCATTATTTATCCTTTCTGATTAATGAAGGGTAAACCCCTTGTTTTGAAAAGTAAAAATAAATATATCCAACCGGTAAGCTACTCAAAAGAACAACCACCGGATTTATCCCAGCAACAAGTGCAACAAAAAGGCAAAAAACAATGAGATATACCATTTTTGACAATAAAACATTTTTTGCCAAACGCCAAGCCGTTAACAAAAACACCCCTGTTATACAAGCACGTACAGCTGCAAAGGCAGACATTAAAACTGGATTTTTTGAATCAAGATGATTGAAGAAAATCGCAATAAATAAAATAATGGCAATTGATGGCATAATCACAGCGATCACTGAAACCAAAGCCCCTAAAAAACCTGCTACTTTTGTTCCAACAAAAACAGCACTATTCACTGCAATCAAGCCTGGGACCGTTTGTGTCAAAACAATCATATCCAACAAATCATTTTGTGTTAATATTTTGTTTTTACGAACAAATTTTTCTTCAACAACAGGTAACATAGCCAAACCACCACCCACTACAAATAGTGCAATTTGGAAAAAAGTTGAAAATAAAAGCCATAATTTTTTAGAATAAGAAAGTGTCGTCATGAAGGCACTATGATTAAATTTGATTAAAAAGTCAAGAAAAGATATACATTTTATTTTTTTTACTTTACAAATAAAAATATAACGTACTATACTAAAAAAGAAAAGAGGTTTTAAAATGAAAAAATTTATACTTATTGCTATTTCTTGTTTTACAATTTTATGCACAACAGCTTGTTCTGATAATGAAACATCATATCATCCTTCAAGTGCTATTATTTTTACTCGTTCTCAATGCCAAAGAACTCATTTTGCAATTGATTTTCTCAAACAATTGCAAGAAAAAGATAGCAACATCACATATGAGTTAAAAGATTTAAGTGTTGGCGAAAATAGAATTTTATTAAAAAAACTAGCAAAACAACACTACCTTACCCAAAAAGCTGTCCCCACACCTATTATCTTTACAGCAAGAGGATATACATTAGGTTGGGATGATAAAACTGAGGAAGCATTAAAATCACAATTAAATACGAGATAAATTTTCCTTTTTTATTTTTCAAAAAAAAGTGATATTTTTTATTGATTTTCCTTTTTATTTGTGAAATAATGAACTAAATTAATTTTAATAAGGTGAGACATAAGGCGAGGTATTATGCAAAAAACAGTTATTGAACAAGAATCAAAGTATGATATTTTAAGAAATTCAGCTGGCGAATTGTTATTCATCATCCGTGCACGCTTAACAAGTGAAGAAAAACCAACAATCATTTATGATGGAGGCGAGCATGCTATCTTGTACAGAAACGCTAATAACACCATCGTGCTAGATTATATTAACCCTAATGTTCGCCAAAATTTAGAAAAATCAACAAAAGTTTTAGTTGTAGAAGCCCAAGGTTCATCTATTGTTAGAGAATATTTTTCAGTGGTTAAGTTTGTAGAAAAAGTTCCAGTACCAGAAATTCAAAGAGCTTAGCACTCACTTGTTTTAAAAGCTTCCTTTTTTAAGGAAGCTTTTTTATATAAAAAACTTTTTTGCCATTTTAATATTTTTATAAAGTTGGTTTTTGAAGAAAAATTCCCTCAACAATTTCAGGTTGTACGGCTGTTGGAATATGAACTGGCTCAATGTGTGTTACATTTGCCCATAACGGCCCTTTTTGGCAGAACAAAACAAAAGAATCAATGGCTTCTATCGATCCAAAAGCTTTAACTTCAACTGAACCATTTGCACGATTTCGAACCCATCCAGATAAGAAAAGACTCTTTGCCTGTTTCACACACCAAGCTCGATAACCAACCCCTTGAACACGACCATAAACAAAAAAATGAACTTCTTTCATTTAATTCTTCTTCAAAATATTTGTTAATGATTTTTCAAGCTGGGACTTAACTTGATCTTTTAATGAATTCTTCACATCCCTAAGAGTAGATTTATTGTTTGATTTGTCTGTCTTTTGAACATCTGTTGCTTTTTTCTCAACAACTGGTTGAGCAATTTCTAACCCTAAAGCTTGTTGACACAATCCTCCAACAGGAACAATCTCTTCTTTTGGCAACTCAACTCCGGCAACCTTTTGTGCCAAATCTGTTAATTTATTATCTGCAACATTTTTCAAAGCCCCTTTTACATCTTCCTTCATTTCTATTTTAGAAAAAGGTCCTTGCAATTTCACATATTGTGCAAAAGAGAGCTTTTTATTCAATTTATTATTCATTTGATTAAGAGATGGAATCAACGAAAGTGATAAATACTTTTTCTTCAAATCAATATCTCCACTTACAGCTAAATTGATTAAAGATGTTTCTAAAGCAATATTTTTATCAGAATTGATTACACCATCTTTGATATTTAATTTCATTGCCGCACAAGAAAGTTTGGAATATTGCTCAGCCCCAGAATATGAAAAAGCACTATTTTTTGAAACAGCGCCAATGGCAGCTGGTAATGAGTTAAACCACTTATTAACAATAACACCACTTGGGATTTGTGCTTGTACAATACCATTTAAATTACCCAATAGAGCATCCACAGTTTCTCCTTTTGTATTTAATTCAACAACCAAATTAGCTGGAGAATCTTTTAAATAAGATTTCACAAAAGGAAGATCACTGATCATCAATCCAATACCTTTTAAATAAAGGCTCATCTCAGTGGGTTCTGTATTTCCTTTAACAGAAACAATCCCAGAAACATCGCCCGAAAGCACATCAAGTGAGAATGGATTTAATGTCAACACAGCATCCTTTAATAACACATGAACATTCGCTTTATGATATGCATTATCAAACAATTTCAAATTTTCAAATTTTGCCTTAATATCGGCATTAAGCATATTTAGAAAAGATAAACTAAACTTTTCCTCTTTTTTTTGAACAGAAGCTGCTTGATTTTTTGAAGATGACATCACCAGCTCATCTTGAACAATTATATCTTCAAAATTAAAATATTCAGAATATATATCTCCTTTGATATAAGGAATTTTATTTCTTAAATCTACACTTCCATCTATTTGAAAGTCTGTCTTATTGATAAACACTGAAACTTTATTCAATGAAATCATACCATCATCATATAAAGAATTAAAATTAATAGAAATAGGTTGTACCCCGTATTTAGATGTTAACTCAGCACTTTTTACTTCAACATCTCCGACCAAAGAAACTTTTGGAGCTGCTAAAATATTCTTCAAACTAGCATTCAAGTTTAAGTGTCCAAAATCAAAAAACTGAGCTTTCATGTCTTTTATATTTAAATCATCAATTCCACCAGTTATGTAAAAAGAAAATCCACCACTTTTTTGTGAAATTGACGGTAAATTACCCTCTTCTACAAAAGACTTTAAAAATAAATCAAGGTTAGAAACAACCCCTTCAACTCTTAAATCAATATCTTTTAAAGAAGATAAACTACCAATATTACCAGCAATTTTAATATCTGCTCCTCTTAAATTAACATTAAGGGCAAAATCACTTAACCGATCAGCCAATAAAGATGGCACCAAAACTTCAGAAGCTAATGTTAATTGAATTGGAATATTGTTATATTGAATATGAGCAAAAAAATTCTTCATCTGCGTAAAAGTTGAATTTTGAATAAGAATCTTTTCTTCTTTCTCACCACTTACATACGTTACACCTATATTCCTAAAAGAAGTATAATGAACAAAATATCTTGATAAATTAATTGGCGCATTTTTTTCAGTTGCTTCAACTTGTTTTTTAGAATCTTTTTCATCTGCAGAAGAAACGAAAGTCCAATTGTTTTTTCCATCTCTTTCAATTAACAAAACAGATCCATCTTTAATTGAAATATCATCTAATTGAATTTGACCTTTAAATAAAGGTACTAATGCAAAAGAAAGTTCCATTTCACCAAACTGAGCAAACGTTGCTTTTTCGTTAAACTCTTTTGTATTATATATATGAACACCTTTAACAGCCAAACTAGGCGTTAATGACATTTTAAGATTAATGCGCTCAACCTTTACTTTTCTATTCAGTAAAGAAGCTAACTCTCTTTCAATTGGCTCTTTAAAATGATTTAAATCAACAAAAAGCAAAAATAAATATAACGAAGAAACCAAAACCAAAGTAGTCACTAACAAAAAGCGTATCAATCTAAACATTTCTTATTCATCCTTTTTAAAATAATCAAATGGATTAACTGACTGACTTTCATCAAAACCCAAAAAGTCAAAAGTATCTTTCATATGCTGTGGTAAATCTGCCACCACTGTTAGCATTCCTTTTTTAGGATTTGGGTGAGCAATTTTCAACCCTCTGGCATGCAAATGCATTTTATCCCCATAGGGCAATCCTAAAGAAACAGCACGCTCTGAACCATATTTTACATCCCCAGCAATTGGCGTGTTCAAAGCCATACAATGCACGCGCAATTGATGCGTTCTGCCCGTTAAAGGAGCCATTTCTAACCAAGATGCCTTTCTTGCCAAAGCATCAATCACACGATAAAGTGTCTGAGCCCTTTGACCTGCATCAAAATCAACTTTCATTTGCTCCCTACCTTGTCCATTGCCAACTTTTGCCAATGGCGCATCAATTTTACCTGATAAAAGTTTTGGTTTTCCCACAACAACAGCCCAATAAACTTTTTGTGCCTTTCTATCTTTAAAGGCCTTGGCAAGACTGGCTGCTGCATTGGCTGTTCTCCCAAGCATTAAAACACCAGATGTATCTTTGTCTAACCGATGGACCAAGTGTGGTTTTTCATTTTTTTCAAACCGAAGAGCATCTAATAATCCATCAACATGGCGAGCTGTTTTTGTTCCCCCTTGAACAGCTAAACCAGCTGGTTTGTTCAAAACAATAACATCCTCGTCTTTATAAATAACCAAAGACTTCATAAACTCAATATCAGCTTTAGACAAATTACGTGGCTCTGATTTACTTGACCCAACATTTTCTTCAATAGGAGGAATACGAATTTCATCCCCAATATTCAAACGATAATCTGTACTTGTTTTTTGCCCATTCACTTTGATATTTTTAGAACGAACCAATTTTTGAATTTGTCCATTTTTAACCTGTGGATAATGCCTTGAAAACCAACGGTCCAAACGAATACCGTCATCTTCTTTTTGAACTTTTATAAATTGAACTTTAGACACATGTATCTCCTTATAAAAAAAGGTATATCTGATTTCATATTGGAATGCAATTAAATTTTACTTTTTTTTTGCTTTTTTATTCTAAGGTCATTCCAATAATCAATCCGTTTTTTAATTTCTCTTTCAAAACCACGTTCAACAGGTCTATAAAACACAGGTCTTTTCATACCTTCTGGAAAATAATTTTGACCTGAGAAACTATCTTCTAAATCTGGGTCATACTGATACCCCTCATTATAACCTAAAGAAGCCATCAACTTTGTTGGCGCATTTAAAATGTGTTTTGGCGGCATCAATGTCCCTGTTTCTAGCGCCATACGTTTTGCATCATTCCAAGCTTTATAAACACCAACAGATTTTGGGGCCGAAGCCAAATAAACTGCCAAAGATGCAACTGCTAAATCACCTTCAGGTGAACCCAAACGCTCATAAGCATCCCAAGCACAATGCGCTTGAACCAAAGCCAAAGGATCAGCCAATCCCACATCTTCACTTGCAATTCTTGTTAACCGACGTAGCAAATATTTCACATCTTCACCAGCAGTTATCATTCTAGCGCACCAATATATTGCAGCGTCAGGATCAGATCCTCTAATCGATTTATGCAGTGCTGAAATTAAATTATAATGATTTTCAGCATTTTTATCATAATTGGGAAACCGCTTTTGCAACAAAAGCTCTAAAGCTTCTTTATCTAAAATCTCATTTTCAGCAGCATAAGAATAAACAGCATCAACCAAGCTCAAAAAATAGCGTCCATCTCCATCTGCAACAGCTTTAATATAATTTCTACCCACCTCATCCAAAGGAAGAGGCTTTTCAAATACGCTTTCAGCTTTTACTAAAAGCTCTTCAAGAGCCTCATCAGTTAGCCTATTTAAAACAAAAACCTTACACCTTGAAAGTAAAGCGCCATTTAATTCAAATGAAGGATTTTCGGTTGTTGCCCCAACCAAAACAACCGTACCATCTTCAACATAAGGCAAAAAAGCATCTTGTTGCGCTCTATTAAAGCGATGAATTTCATCAACAAAAAGAAGTGTACCCTTCCCCATCCTACGTCGTTGGGAAGCCAGTTCAAAAACTTTTCTTAAATCAACCACACCGGAAAAAACAGCCGATAAGGATTCAAAATGAAGCTTAACTTCATCTGCTAAAATACGAGCAATTGTTGTTTTTCCACAACCCGGAGGCCCCCACAAAATAAATGAAGAAACCTTCCCAGAATTTAACATTCTTCTTAAAGGTCCTTTTAAAGAAAGTAAATGCGATTGTCCAACAACATCATCCAACGAAGATGGACGAAGTCTATCAGCCAAAGGCTTTTGAATTCCACCAACTGAAAACAATGTATCTGTCTGCATTTAAACCACCCGATCAAAAATCCGTATCAAGATACCATTTTTTTCAAGAAAAAACAATGAAAATGTCTAAGATATGTGTTTTTTTAATCTTGTAATTTCAAAAAAAATATTATAATATGATGCAGAATAAAACCAGAAGTTGTATTTGCATATTTTTTTAAAACAAATTCAAGGAGTTTTTATGTTAGAAATAGATAATGATGCTGAAAAAATTTCAACTGATGAAATCAAGCAACTCGTTGAACGTGTTTATACACTAAATGTCAATCCATTTGATGCTTTTGTTGGATTTATGATTAAAAAACGGCGCAAACATTTAAACCTAAGTCAACAACAAGTTGGCTTTATGTTAGGCGTTACATTTCAACAAATTCAAAAATATGAAAAAGGAATTAATCGTATTAGTGCTGAAAGATTGTGGGATATTGCTCAGTTATTTCACACACCTTATGATTATTTCTTTCAAAACATCACCGAGTTTTTAAAAGAATTTGATAATCCAAAATTATTGCCTGCTTGTTATAATATATCCAAAAATCCTATTTCATTTGAAGAAGATGACATTCTGAAAATAATGCATACATTAGACGCTTTTCACAACAAAACAGAACCAAAAGCAATGCCTAATATCAAAGACATTGCAAACCAAATCAATGAACAAAAAGATTCTGCACATTTGGCAACTTATCTTAAAAACTTTTCGGTCAGTGATTTCAATGATTATTTTTCAAATATTTGTCATACATTACCTAAATCTGAACAAAAAAAATATCAACAAGCTCTTCATTTGAAAAATGAAAATAAATCCACACCAACTGATGATGAACTGTTTGAAAAACTTTTAAAAAAACAAGCAACCATCTTTGCAGAAAATGAAACTGAAATTGAAACCATTATTCAAGAACGAAAAAAACGGGGTAGCAATAAAGTTCAATTTCAAAAAATTAAATTCGTAAAAAAAGAGGGGTAATTTTTAACTTAAAGTTTTTCTTTAAAATTAAAAAATAACCCTTTATAAAATATAGTTTTAATTTTGAAAAATAGATAAAATAAAATGCGATACGAAAATTAAAAAAATCGTATCGCATTTAATAAAATACTTTATTCAAAAATATAAAGGCTGTCAAAACGAGCAGCATACATCACTTCTTTAACTTTACCCTGAGCACCTTTAATTGAAAGACGAACAGCTTTTGATGAAGCTTCATCATGTGCAATTACAAACATACCCAAAGCAGCAGAATCAATAAAGTCGCAATCAGTCAAATCAAAAACAACTTTTTCAAGATTTCCATTTTTAATTAAAGAAATAACCTCAAAAAATGTATCATGATCTCTAAATGTAAATGATCCTGTAAAAACGATTTCTTTTCCACCTTCAATATCTATAGACTTATAATTCATGGCAGTGCCTCCTTCTTTCTTTATTCTGACTTATTTTTTTGTATTCGTCAACATTATTTTAATTTATTTAAGTTTCTTTTTTTGAAAAACAAGATAAATTGGCTTTCGCCCTGCTGCAATTCCTTTTTTTTCATATCGTGTTGGAACCCAATCTTGAGGTGGAAGCGAAATATCTTCATTCACCTGTTCAAACAAACCAAGTTCAGCCACCTGCTCCAATGTCCATTCCGCATAAGCTTGAACATCCGTTGCCACATAAAAACACCCTTCATCATCAAGCAAACGATAGAGATGTTTTTGATTAATCTTATTTGTGAAACGTCTTTCAGCATGACGTGCTTTTGGCCATGGATCTGGATAAAGTAGAAAGATTTTTTTAAAAGTCCCATCTTCAAAAAATGGAAAAACTTCCCTAACATCATCATCCCAAATACGAACATTATCTGCTCGTTTAGAATCCAGACCGGTGTGCGTTGTCTTTCCTTCATGAGATCCATTTAAATGCGCCAACAACGATGCAACACCATTGATGAATGGCTCAGCAGCAAAAAAACCAACTTCTTTATATTTTAAAGCCAATTCAGCAACGTGCTCTCCACCACCAAAACCAATTTCAAGCCAATATTCTTTCATTGGATTTGGAAAAAGTGTCTTAAAATCAACCTGTTCTTTTTGTGAAAAATCAGGTCTTAACTTCGGCAACAGCTCGTCAATGAGCTGTTGCTTAGAAGTTTTAATGGATTTTCCTTTTCGTCTTCCAAAAAAGCGTAATTCTTTTTCGCCTAACATATTATTTCTCCGATGATTTAACATGCCAGATATCTTTGGCATATTCACGTACTGTCCTATCAATAGAGAATTTACCAGAATTTGCAATATTCATCAACGCTTTTTTTGACCATTTGAGTGGATTTATATAATCTGCAAAAATTTGCTCATGTGCTGTACAATAACTATCAAAATCAGCCAACAACATGTAATAGTCTTTAAACATGATATTTTGGAAAATAGGAATGAAAAGATTTTTATCTTCCCCTGGCGTAAACATGCCAGATGTCAACGCATCCATAACACGCTTAATTGCCATATTTTCATTATAATAATCCCAAGGTTTGTAGTTATCTCCCATATGTTTTTGACCAACTTCTTCAGCTGTTAACCCAAAGAGATAGAAATTATCTTTTCCAACTTCAGAAAGAATTTCAACATTAGCACCATCTAATGTACCAAGTGTTAAAGCCCCATTCATCATAAACTTCATATTACTTGTACCTGAGGCTTCAAATCCAGCTGTTGAAATTTGTTCACTGATATCAGCCCCAGGAAATACAACTTCTGCAATTGAAACTTTATAATCTGGAATAAAGACCACTTTCAACTGATCTTTCACACGTGGGTCATTGTTCACAACTTTGGCAACGTTATTAATCAATTTAATAACCAATTTTGCAAACTCATATCCAGGAGCTGCCTTTCCACCAAAGATATATGTTTTTGGAACAGGCAGTGTCAAACCATCTTCCACAATACGCAAATATTGATGAATAATATGCAACACATTCAAGTGCTGACGTTTGTATTCGTGAATCCGTTTGACTTGGCAGTCAAAAATAGATTTGGGACTAACTCTAATTCCAGTTATATGATCAATTAAATCAGCCAATCTAACTTTATTATCATATTTGATTTTGTTTAATGAATCTAAAAAAACTTCATCTTTTTTAAACTTTTCCAATTTTTTAAGTTCAGACAAATTGGTAATCCATTTATCACCAATTCGTTCTGTAATTAAACGAGATAATCCTCGGTTTGAATTAAGTAACCATCTACGTGGTGTAACCCCATTTGTTTTATTATTAAAGCGTTCTGGCCACATTTCATAAAATTCAGGCACTAAATTTGTAACCAACAATTTTGTATGAATATCAGCAACACCATTAATAGAGTGTGAACAAACAATTGCTAAATGAGCCATTCTAATTTGTTTTTGTGGCCCTTCTTCAATAATGGACAAACGACTTAATCTTGAAACATCACCTGGATATCTATTCATCACTTCTTTCATCAAATAATCATTGATTTCATAAATCAAAATTAAATGACGCGGCAAATGTTTTTCAAACATAGCAACTGGCCATTTTTCCAAAGCTTCTGGCAACAATGTATGATTTGTATACGCCATTGTTTTGAGCGTGATATCAAATGCACGATCCCAATCCAAACGATAAACGTCAACCAGCACACGCATCAATTCAACAATAGCCAAAGTTGGATGCGTATCATTTAATTGAATAGCCACTTTTTCAGGCAACAAGTCAAAATCAGTGTGATTTTCAAGGAAACGTCTCATAATATCGTTGATAACACAAGATGTGAAGAAATATTGTTGCATCAAACGAAGGTATCTACCCTGCTCCACTGCATCAGATGGATAAAGCACTTTTGAAATTGTTTCAATTTGAATATTTTGTTCAACAGCTTCAACATACCCCCCACGATTGAATGTTTCTAAATCCAATGTATTTGTTGATTTGGCTGCAAACAAACGTAAATAGTTCACAGTCTTACCACCATACCCTACAATTGGCATATCATATGGAACACCGAGCAATTGGCTTGTACCAACCCAATGAGGCTCTCTTATACCGTTGCGTTCTTCATACACAACACGACCACCAATTTGAACCAAACAAGATCTATCAGCACGTTCAATTTGCCATGGGGAAGATCTGTCTAACCAAGAATCAGCTCTTTCTTTTTGCCAGCCATTTTCAAAATATTGTTTAAATAATCCAAATTGATAGTTAATTCCATATCCATACCCTGGAATTCCAAGTGTTGCAATTGCATCCAAAATACAAGCTGCCAAACGACCCAAACCTCCATTACCCAAAGCTGGATCATATTCAGCATCTAAAACATCTCTCAACTTAATTGGATTATCTAATTTAATTTCATCAATTAAATCCATGATTTCAAAGTTAAAAAGATTATTTGGCAATAAACGACCAAGCAAATATTCCAATGACAAATAGTAAACACGTTTTGGATCTTCTTTTTCATGACGAGCAGCCGTTTCAAACATACCGTCAATACACAAATCACGCACAGCCATTGCAAGCGCTGTAAACAAATGATCCTTATCTGCTTCACACACCCGTTTTGAAAGTGAATATTTAATATGCCACTCAATCAGTTGTTGAAGTTCCTTTGCAGTTGGTTTTTTAAACTTTACAACCTTAGGTTTTGTCATGCCAGCCATTTAATGTCCTTTCTTTGAAAAATAAAAAAACATACCTTTTAATTTTAAAAAAGTTATTTTTCATTATAAGGATAAAAAACTTAACAGATACTTAACAAAAACGACTTTTTATATTTTTTTAAGATTATTTTATTTGTTGATTAATTTTTCAACTCAACGCTATCCGTCACACTTTCATTTAGTTGCTTTTTCTTTTGACGAGCCCCTTTTTGAACCATACGCCAGTAACTAACATTTTTTTTATGTGCTTCATATGTTGATGAAAAACTATGCCCACCTGTACCATTTGCAACAAAATAAATATAATTTGTTTTCGGTGGATTTAAAACAGCCTCAATCGCCTTCTTTCCTGGGTTTGAAATCGCCCCAATTGGCAAAGCAGGAACAACATACGTATTATATGGACTTTTAATTCTTAAATCTTGATACGTTAATCCTCTTTTTAAATCATAACGCCCATCTGTTATAGCATATAGCGCTGTTGGATCCGACTGCAACTTCATACCTTTATTTAATCTATTAACAAATGCAGAAGCAACAAGAGGAAGCTCCTTATCTTTTGGGAAACCAGCCTCTTTTTCAACAATAGAAGCCAAAATAACAGCCTCTTTAGCATCTTTAAAAGGCAAATCTTTCACTCTTTTTTCCCACAAAGAGGTCACAACACGGTCCATAGCCCGCTGCATACGCAAAATCATACCCTCTTTTGTATCACCCCAAGAATAATGATATGTATCCGGCAATAAAGTCCCATTTCTTGGAACACTACCAATATCACCAACCAACCCTTTGGCACCATTTACCAAATCAACAATTTGGTAAGATGTTAAACCTTCTGGAACAACCAATTTTCGAATATAGGTTTCACCACTGACCAAAATAGTCATAACCATTTTAGGACTTGCATGCGCAGGAAAAGAATACTCCCCAGCCTTAATATCCTTTGTATGACCACTTACCCGAACACCTAATAAAAAAATAGCAGGAGAAGATATAACCCCTTCTACTTTCAAAAGATTAGCAACTTGTTTTAACCCCATACCCTTTGGAATAAAAACCTCTTTTCTGGTTTGCAAAATCCCTTCAGAAATAAAGTCATTATAGGTTGTAAAAACGCTTCCACCAATAAAAGAGGCGCCTATAAAAAGTAAAATAAAATAAACAAAAACTCTGTTTCTCATATACCTTCTCTTTATAAGCGCCTAAAAAATATTAAATCTTTTTAAAGATTAATGATCCGTTTGTGCCACCAAAACCAAATGAATTAGAAAGTGCGACTTTCACATCTTTTTCTTTAGCAGTATTAGCAACCAAATCAAAACCTTGTGTTTCTTCTTCAGGGTCAACAAGGTTGATTGTTGGTGGTAAAATACCCGTATTCATTGCCATAACAGAATAAATTGCTTCAACTGCACCAGCAGCACCCAATAAATGACCAACACATGATTTTGTTGAACTCATGGAAACATTTGTACCACCAAAAATGCTATTAACAGCTCTAAATTCAACCATATCACCCAATGGTGTTGATGTACCATGAGCATTAATATAATCAACATCTTCAGGATTCATACCAGCTGATTTTAAAGCACCAAGCATGGCACGATATCCACCATTACCACCAGGAGCAGTAATGTGATATGCATCCCCAGTCATAGCATACCCAACAACTTCAGCGTAAATTTTGGCTCCACGTTTTTTAGCGTGTTCATATTCTTCTAAAACAACAACACCAGACCCTTCACCCATAACAAAGCCATCACGACCTTTATCCCATGGACGAGAAGCAAGTTCAGGTGTTTCATTATAATGTGTTGACAATGCTTTTGCTTGAGCAAAACCAGCAATACCCACTTTACAAATAGCAGCTTCAGCACCACCTGCAACCATAACATCTGCTTCATTATTTTTAATAATACGCATTGCATCACCAATAGCATGCGTACCTGTTGCACAGGCTGTTACAACAGCATGATTTGGTCCTTTAAACCCATATTTAATTGAAACATGGCCTGAAATCAAATTAATCAATGCAGAAGGAATAAAGAAAGGCGAAATTCTGCGTGGGCCTTGTTCATTTACCAAAATTGAGCCAGCTTCAATAGCTTGCAACCCACCGATACCTGAACCGATAAGAACACCGGCACGTTCCATTTCTTCTTCTGTTTCAGGCTTATATCCTGAATCTTCAACAGCATCTGTTGCTGCTGCTAAACCATATAAGATAAAAGGATCGACGTGACGTTGTTCTTTTGGTGAAAGAACTGAATCTGGATCAAATGCATCAGGCATGTCCCCTGTTGGAACTTGTCCTGCAACCTTTGCTGTGAAATTTTCAGTATCAAATAAACGAATGGCTGAAATACCTGAAACACCTTTCGTCAATTTGTCCCAGTTTGTGTTTATGCCACGACCAAGTGGGCTCAAAATACCCATACCAGTAATGACGACTCGTCTTGTCATATCTTATAATCCTCTTGTTTTATATAGTTTAGATAAAAAGGGACGCCTTCAAAAAAAGCGTCCCATTATTAGTACAGACTAAGCTTGTTTTTCAATGAAATCAACTGCGTCTTTAACTGTGCGAATTTTTTCAGCTGCATCATCTGGAATTGAGCAACCAAATTCTTCTTCAAAAGCCATGACAAGTTCAACTGTGTCTAAGCTATCTGCACCCAAATCATCAATAAAGCTAGCTGCATCAACAACTTTAGCTTCATCAACACCTAAGTGTTCTACAACGATTTTTTTAACGCGTTCTGAAACATTACTCATTATATATTTCCTTTTCTGTTATTAATATTATTTTGTCTGTTAAGACGAAATCAAACTGCTTTTAGCACATTTTTTTTCATTCGTCTAGCACTTTTTTTTATTTTAGAATAAATCATATAAAAATCAATAAATTAAACTTGATTTTTAACACAATTTTATCCTAAATCATCGCCATCCCCCCATTGACGTGGATGGTTTGCCCTGTGATGTATGACGCTTCATCACTTGCCAAAAAGACTGCTGTGTTCGCAATATCTTCAGCCGTTCCTAAGCGACCCATCGGAACACCACGCAAAAGCTCTTTTTTAACTTCATCTGTCAAAGCATCTGTCATTGGTGTTTTAATAAAACCTGGAGCAATTGAGTTAAATGTAATCCCACGACTTGCAAGTTCTTGAGCCATACATTTATTCATTGCAATCATACCAGCTTTTGAAGCTGAGTAATTGGCTTGCCCTGCGTTACCCATAACACCCACAACAGAAGCCATACCAATAATACGTCCGTAACGGCGTTTCATCATCCCTGGGATAACAGCTCTTGCCAATTTAAAGCCGGCTGTTAAGTTAATATCTAATACTGCTTGCCATTGATCATCTGTCATACGCATTGCAAGACCATCTTTTGTAATCCCTGCGTTATTGACAAGGATATCAATACGGCCCATATCAGCTTCAGCTTGTTTAACCAATTGATTCAAACTTTCTGAATCGGTTAAATTTGCAGAATAAACAAAAACACGGTCCCCTAACTCAGCTTGAAATGCTTTTAAAGTTTCCATGTTCATATCTGTCAAAGCCAATGTAGCTCCTTGAGCGTGCATTTTCTTTGCAATCTGACGCCCAATACCACCAGTAGCACCAGTAATAAGAGCTGTTTTTCCAGTTAAATCAAACATTTTTTCTCCTTAATATAAAAAAAACAATAAGACTATAACCATTTTATTTTCATTTTGCAAGAAAAGGTTTCAATTTGTCACAATTTAGTCATCTTTTTTATCGCTTAAATATTTATAAAAAAAAATTGACAGCACTTGTAGTTTATGATATATTTGATGTTTCACATATTTTAAACCAAAAAATTTAACAAAGGAATAAAAATGGACCCGTCCAGTCAAAATATCATTAGTCAAGACAAATTAGAACAAGCAGCCCTTCTTCATGGGCTTACAGACCCTTTTTTTGAACCACAAGAAGCTCTCAATCTTGCAAAAGAAAGGAACAAATACGCCAAACGCACCGCAAAAAACAACGATAACCTTCGAACTTTAATTGTTTTTGCTGATCTTTTGGATCTTAATATTCGCACAAGAGATATTGAATCGATTGAAAAAAAGCTCATCACAGCTGATACAGACATTAAAAATGCAGCAATTTTACACTACCTTACTTCAAAAGACGACCTCACCCCTTTTGAAGCAATTCACAAAGTTCAAGCTCTTGATGAAGAACTCAAAACCATTACAAAATGCAAGGATTTAAGAACTTTGACCATCCTTGGCATGTTGGTTGAAAGGAATGAAGAACCTATCAACATTGCTAAAACACTCTTTAGTATGCAAAAACTTTTTAATCAAGAAAAGAAAAGAGAAAGATAATTATAAAACTATTCAATTAAAGAAAGGCGACTTGAAGTCGCCTTTTTTCTAATGTAACTGCAACACCACCAACTAAAAGGCTCTTAAAACTTCCACTCTAATCTTAACATACCTGAGTGATCGATGTATTCTTTACGATAGTTACCTGAATATTCAAGTTTGAGTGTTATATTTTCATCAAGGTCAGCTGCAAACCCTGCCACAACAGTGGTGCTAAGGCGATC
>JAZSGT010000054.1:0-5146 GCA_045532865.1 Alphaproteobacteria bacterium | reverse complement strand
TTATTTTTTAACCTCGCCCTTTGGTATGAGTCAAAAAATGGTCAAAAGGGAAAGACTAGCCCCCTCATCGCAAGGCGCAGTGTACGGACAAAAAGGGCGTTAGCCCCAAGGTACATAAGTCTTGCGATAGGGAGCTAGAATGTTCCTTTTCATCATCTTAAACACACAAACATCTTATTTTTTAACCTCGCCCTTTAGTATGAGTCAAAAAAAATATAACCTCTTACTTCTGTGATGCGTCAAAAACGGATTATACGAGAGCAGTTGGTAGGAACAACTGACCGAATGTGTACATTCGGTGTACCTGAGGGAAGGCGTTCTGCCCCAAATGCCTCGTAGAATTCGTTTTGGACACACAAACATCTTATTTTTTAACCTCGCCCTTTGGTATGAGTCAAAAAATGGTCAAAAGGGAAAGACTAGCCCCCTCATCGCAAGGCGCAGTGTACGGACAAAAAGGGCGTTAGCCCAAGGTACATAAGTCTTGCGATAGGGAGCTAGAATGTTCCTTTTCATCATTTTTGGACACACAGCCAGTGGGGCTTTTAATTTAAGGAGAACTAGCTATGCCATACACTACTTCTGGCACTTTTGAAAGAATTCACAACTGGGAAGAAGACAGAATCAATGGGATTGAGATTGTCACGGATCATCATGATGAGGAAGATGATAACTTTGCAAATGGGTTATCACAGGCGTTAATCAGAGATGGAAGAGCTGCAATGGAAGGCAACCTTCAAATGGGGGGCTTTAAAATTGTGGGCTGCGACAAGGGCGTCAATCCCAATGATGTTGTCATTAAAGAACAGTTAGATTCTATTGAACTTGACTTTGTTCCTTTAACAGGGGACACGCAAATTTTTGGAACAAAAGAATTTTTAAATTCCCCCTTGGTTCCAACACCAACAATGCATGATGAATCACAAATGGTGGCAAACACAGACTTTGTTACCCGTGAAATCAAACAAGCATTTGAAGATAAAAGAGTGGATTATTTAACCACGTTGTTTCCAACGTATCAAACAGTTACATCCATTAAAACAGGGCATGTTACACAAACAGCTGGGTTTGTGATTTTTGAACTGCCACCACGCATGGTGGGTTCCATTGAAATTGGTGCTTTTAAGCGTTCATTTTCATACAGTTACAACAACACACAACCAAGTTTGGCCACATTTCCTGTTGCAAAGGGTGTTACAATTAAGTTTTCGGGCTGTTCAGCCTCGTTCACAACCAATTTTTAAAGGAGTTTTTTTAAATGAGTTTTATTATGACAAAAAACAAAATCACCCTCACCAAGGGGGATACATTTTCAATTCCAATTAATTTTCATCAATCCATTGAAGGGGCAACCATCACCATTCAAATCTATCAAGCTGATGGGATTTTGCCTCTTATAACAAAAGAAATTAAAAATCACGCTGATGCATCTCAGGGAAAAAGCGTTCTTTTACTTGAAAAAGAACTCACCAACTTGCAAGCTGGCACCTATAAAGTTGAAATGTTCATCACATTTTTAAATGGGTCAAAATACACTTTTTATCCCCCTGTCCCTGGGATTAAGCCGGTTTTAGAAATCATTCCATCTGTTTAGAAAAAAGGAGTCTTATATGCAAGAAATTTTTTCATCTTCCCCCCAAGGATTATCCGTCACCATTGGCGCCGAACCTGTTGATTTGAAAGTCGCAGGCGTTTATGTGCACAATGGGTTGGAAGAAATCAAATCCTATATTCAAAATGAGGCAAGAGGCGAACTTCAAGAAGTAATCCGTCAAGCCGGTGCTGATTTTGAAGCTGAAATTTTGGCCTATGATGACAATGCCTATATGCGCACAGAACAGTTCAATCAAAACGCATTGGAACAAAAAAACTACATCACGGAAGAAGCGCTTTATTGGACTTTGGCGCCACTGGAAGAAAACCCAGAAGGCTCAGCCAAATATTGGGCAGAACAAGCTAAAATCAACTATCAAGAAGCGCTGGATATCACAGACGAAATCAACAACGAGGAGATTTAAATGACAACAAAACTCATCAAAAAACTCACCTATTTAAAAGACACAACCCGCCAGATCAATGAGGCGCTCAAACAAAAGGGCGCCCTTATTGATGAAAAGATGCCTTTTCGTCAGGTGGTCCAAGAAATTGAAAAACTAAAAACCAACAAAGACACCAAATTTGCCCTTTCTCCCAGCCACAAAAACACAGGGGAAAGGTCTTTTATTATCCATCATTTTGATAAGGCTTTGAAAGATAAAAACGGCTCTCTGACCGGCTCATTCAACGGCTATTTTTCAACCCTTGGCGCCTCAGGCATGCTCTTAATTGGGGATTATCTTATTTTTACAAACACATCTGGCTCCAATAATTGGCGCACTTATTTGATTGACAAGCAAGAAAAAATCTTCACCCCTTATCAACAAAAAACAGAAAGCCTCGTTAAAGATCAAATTATTCCAAACCCAGTGCAAAAAAATGTAATAGGTGGTTTTTATTTTAAAAAAACGGACTTAGAAGGCTACCCAACTGGCACCCTCTCTTACCCTGCAAATGGGGTAAATTCCTCTTTTAACAAGGCTTCCATGGTGTGGGATTCTTCTGGCACTTATCTGATAAACCTTGCCCAAAAATCCACAGGCGTTGATGTGTTAAAACTGGTTCCACAAGCTGATGAGGGTTTTGCTTATGAGCTTGTTACAAGCATTGACACAGCCTCTCTTTTAGGCAATGACCGTGTGCATAGCTTTGCCCCAGCTGATAACAACACACCCAACAGTTTTTGCCTTTTTGGGCGTTATATCTATCAAATCAACCCTCAAACAGGGGAACTTAGTTTTCAAGACATGGATCAAGCCTCTTTACCAACAAATGGGGTCATTCTTCTTTATGGCAAAAACTATCTCGTTCTTAAAAGTGAAGATACAAGCACAAATCCAACCATCACGTTTTTAAAAGCAACACCCATTGATGAAACACTTGCAGGGGAAGAAGCTGGCTTTTTTCAAAACCCAAGCAATTACACGTTTGAAATTATGCATCAAGCTGATTATCAAAACGTGCCAACAAAAGCACTTGTTCACGCAAATGGGGGCTATTTTTCACCCATCAACAATGTGAAAGATTATTTTATCAAACCTCTGAATGAAAACCCCACCTCTCTTCAAGACTTTGCCTTTTGTTTTGAACGAGAAACTTCTCTTTCAGATGACGTAACAGGCCTTTTTTATGATGAAGAAACTTTCATCAGCAAAGGGGGAAGCTCTGATTTGGACTGCCCTGCCCTTTATCAAAAAAATCCAACAACTCATCTGTTTGAAAAAGAAGATGCCCCCATGCACTTGCGCACTCTTTTTCTTTCAGAATATGGGGGTGGCGCATTCAACACCACAGGCAACACAAAGGAATATTTTTTCAAAGATGGTCAATTAGACACAAAAACCAATACCAATGGATCAAATTATTTCCACTATGAGCTGTTTTTAAAAAATGGTGCTTTTATGGGCTATGTTTCTTCTGGAAACACAATTTACGGCAAAATGTTCAGAGCAAGCACACAAACCTTATATTTAAATGATTATTGTTGCAACATTGTCAATGATGAAATGATTTCAAATTTAAACGCTGATCACCTCTACAAAATTGAAGATACAGGGTCTTTCACCACTTACACGGCTGAGGGGGTTTCTTTTAAATCGAGCAACGCTTTTGTCATTGAAAAAGAAGGACTTCTTTTTGCCATTCATCCCACAAAAAAAGGGGTTGATGTTGATGGAAGCCTTTATCAACTCACCCTTCATCCAGAAACAAAAACCTTTACATCTTTGTATGTTGCGCCAATCAAATGCACATTGGAAAAATCTTATTGGCATGTGGGACGCAAGCTTAAAACAGCTCCTGTGTTAATTACACCTTGGGGATATTGTTATGGCTTTTATTCGGGGGCAGAAGATGGCATCTTACGCTTTGTGGAAAAGGAATTGCCAGATGAAATTTATGCTTACAAAGAAGAAAGCCCTATTTCTTATATTCAAACGTTTTATGATGGTTCTGTTGCCCTTCAACTTTTAAATGGCAAAACACTGCATTTCTTTTTAGAATGGAATGAACAAACAGGCACCCCTTCCCTTAAAGAAGGCACAACGCTTGATGTGTTTGAACCCCTTGAAATGAATGGAGAAAATTTGAACATTATTTTTTCACCATTGAAACGCTATCAGTTTGTTTATAGCAATAATATCAGCCAAATCAGGTTGTCGCCTTTTGCCTCTTTGGCACCTAATGAAAAAGACACAGCCTATCACTTAGAGCCTATCTCAACAAACACGTTGACCACATATCCCAATGCGTCCACTTGTATTTCAACTGGAGGCACAAAAACCATTGGGGAAAGCTTGTTGCTCACCGAGGTTGAGTTTGGGTAAAAAAAAATCATCAGCCCTCAGCCTGTTTAAAACAAACAAAACGAGGTGTCTTGGGCAAAACGCCCTCTTTTTGTACACCAACCGTACACATTGAGTCGGTTGTTCTTACCAGACATCCTCGTTTTCTTGCATTTTAAACGCATACCACATATTTCAACCAACTGTGCATTAAGCACTGGTGAAAAAAAGAGCAACTAAAAGCAAATCCTTTGGGCTCAAGTACCCCTTCGTTACACTTTGATTTGTACGATAAGCCCAAAGATTTGCTTTTTATTTTCCTCCTTATCCCTTGCTCTTTATTCCCCTCCTTATCCCTTGCTCTTTATTTTCCACCTTATCCCTTGCTTTTTATTTCCCCCCTTATTCCTTGCTTTTAACGTATCACACATATCAATGTTTTTTTGTGTCTCTTAATTTTATACCACAAGACAAGAGGTTTTATTTTTGGGGACACCCACACAACACCCACACAGCCGACACAACCTTAGGTTGCAGGCACACGCGCTTATCACTTGCGAATGCCACCAACTCCAAAGATACAGTACCCCAACACGCCACGCCGACACCAAACAGCACACCCACACTTCACGAGCTCCACACCCACACCGACCCACTCACGCCCCCAATGTCCAGCCCAAACGACAAACACACCCACGCCCACGCCACGTCGCCCCTCTCACACCAACGCCCACGCCACGCCCACACAACCAACGCAACCTTAGGTT
>JAZSGT010000027.1:0-16133 GCA_045532865.1 Alphaproteobacteria bacterium | reverse complement strand
ATAAACCATGCCGTTTGCACGAACAGCCGCATTGATGCGGACAATCCACAATTGGCGGATTTCTGTTTTTTTCTTGCGACGGTCACGGTAGGCATATTGCAAACCTTTTTCAACTTTTTGTTTTGCAACGGTATAAACCTTGGAGTTACGTCCACGGTAACCTTTTGCCATTTTTAAAATTTTGTTATGTTTTGCACGAACTGTCGTGCCGCGTTTAACTCTAGCCATTTGTAAACCTCCTTATCCGATCAAAAATTTCTTAATGACTTTTGAAGCAGCTTCACTCATAATTGTGCAGCCTTTTGCTTTTCTTTTCATTTTAGAAGTTTTACAAAGCAAGTTGTGACGTTTAAAGGATTGAGTTCCTTTGATCTTTCCTGTTCCTGTTAAGGAAAAACGCTTCTTAACTGCGCTTTTTGTTTTTAATTTAGGCATTTTCATTTCCCTTTACTAATAAAATGTTATCAAATGACCTGAAGGCAGCCTGTAGCCTTTTTGGCCGAACGAGCTATTTTATATCAAAAAAAACAAGATTTGTCAATTGTTTTTTGATAAAAAACAGTTGATTATTTCTCTTCTTAATAATAGAATACAAAAAACAATAAGGAAACAAAAATGAACAACATTGAAAAACGATTGATTGATTTAGAAATCTTATACACAAATCATGAAAAAATAATTTCCGAACTTAATGATGAATGTATTCGGATGTCAAAAATCATTGAATCACTTGTCAAACAAAATAAAATGCTGATGGAATTTTTAAAAGAAAGCCCTGTTAAACCTCTTTCAGAAGAAACACCCCCACCTCATTATTAAGGATTCACATGAAAAGAACAACTTTTAAACTAGTTACTTGTTTTTTATTATTAACACTAGCAATCACAACATCTTTTTTCAAACAAATACCATCTCATAATAAGGAATATAAAATTCTTCTATGTTTATCCTCATTTAAACGACCCATTTTTCTGTCTGGCCAAATTAGACGCTTGTTAGATCAAACATATAAAAACCATGACATCAGCGTATCTATCAAAGGAAGTCCAAACGATTCTGCTTTTCGAAACACATTCTTAAGAGAGTTTGAACAATTTGAAAAAACAGGCCGTGTTCGCATTCGATTCGACAAAAACAGAAGCCAATATTCCAACTTATTAGACACAATGAGAGACGTTGATTTAGATAAATATGATATTTTTTGTAAAATTGACGATGACGATTGGTATTCTCCTGATTATGTGGAAGAGGTCAATGCTGCATTTAATCAATTTTCAAAAGAGGAAATATATCTATCATCTTCAGCATATCACGAAGGCTTCATTTTAACAGAAAATATTGATCAAACATTTTTAAACCAAAATTATACAGGTCTAACAGGACCAACACTTTGTTTTTCCCGTGAAATTATCAAAATCGCTCTTGAAATCGAAAAGGACCCATCTTTGATAAAAAAATATCTTCCTGAAGAAAATGAAACTTTATTCCAAAGAAAAGAAGATAGATTTTTAGACCACATGGCAAGAAGAAATGGACCACACATTCACAGAAACAGTTCTTACCCAACCGTTATTTATGGATGGCAATACCGTTCCGTCATAAGAAACAAAGGGTATGTAAGATAATTTTTTTTCACAAATAAAAAATAGTTGACAAAGAAATAATCTTGTTGTATAATATACCTATAATCAAATAACAACAGGAGGGAACAATGAAAACATTTGAAACTATTAAAGGCAAAATCAAAGCTGCTGCTGCAAAAATAAAAAAAATAAAACCTATTGCAACACTTTCTTTGGGAGCCGTTGCAGCAACAGCAGCCTTGCCATCATGCCAAACACCAACGAGATATAACTCTTGGCAAACAACAACTATGCGTGGTCCACAAGGTCAAATTATTCAAACACACAACTCTCAACAATGGAATCTTCAAGATACATCTAGAGCAACAAGAGATTTTGGTCACGCAGCAAGAGATTTTGCATCTGCTTATGAAACAATCAGAAGAGCAAACTTCAGATACTAAACATAAATCAAATCAAAAAAGTCCCATTAAAATTGATGGGATTTTTTTTGATTTTAAGCACAACATCAATCTTAACTCTATGCTCTAAAAATTATTAGAAACCACCATAACATGAAGCCATAAAAAAAACACCAACTCATCTTTGTTGGTGCTTTGTATAAAAATCAAGAATCAGTGACGAACCATTGTTGAAAAATGAGCATCTACTGAATTTGATTTTCCTATTCTTATCGTATTTAAATACGACACAATTTGTTCATCTCCATTTAATGCAGCAATAGAGAAAACATTTTCACCATAAAAATTACAAATTTCCAATTGAATACCAGGTTGACGTAAAAGATATTTTACAATCTCAATCCTATTATTTTCAACAGCACAAAGCAAGGCTGTATTTCCAAACGTATCTTGAGCATTAACATCACAACCCATTTCCAATAAAAACTTTATAACATCAACTGTTCCATGTTCTGCAGCATACACCAAAATAGGACGTGCAAGTTTTCTTTCCGTCTCTTCATCCATCTCAACAAAGAAAATACGTTTTACATCCATAATAGCTGCACAATCTTGCAAATCAATTACATCTCCGGCGTCTATCGCACTTTGTATACGATGAGCCATGAGTACTTGAATCTTATCTCTTTCAATTTCCTCTTCAATCATAAAAAACATCTCCCATTTCATCATACTCTACTATTATTATAAATCATGCAACAATAAAAGTCAAATATTCTTGCATAACCCATTACAACAAAAAGACTTTTTTATTTCATTTTTTTGTGTTGACAAAAACATTTTTTTGCAATATTGTAGAACAAAAGAGGAATATCCATCATTTAGGAGGTTTTATGCTAACCGAAAAACAACATCAATTACTTATTTATATCAATGAAGCCATTAAAGAACATGGTGTTTGCCCCTCATTTGAAGAGATGAAAGAACATCTCAATTTACATTCCAAATCCGGCATTCATCGTATTATCAGCGCTCTTGAACAAAGAAAATTTATCAGACGATCTCCTAACAAAGCAAGAGCTATTGAAGTTTTAATGTTACCTGCTGAAAAATATGTTGCACCAGTAAAAGTGATGAACAAACGCATTACAAAAGGATTTTCTCAATCTGTTTACAACGTTGTTAATGACAATTCAATTGAAATCCCACTTTTTGGAAAGATTGCAGCAGGTGTTCCAATTGAAGCCATTCGAAATCCAAGCGACATGGTAACTGTTCCAACAAACATGGTTGGTTCAGGCGAGCACTATGCTCTTAAAATTGAAGGCGACTCCATGAAGGATATTGGCATTATGGATGGCGATACTGTCATTATTAAACGAGCTGACTACGCTCCAAACGGCTCAATTGTTGTTGCTCTTGTTGACGGATTTGAAGCCACACTCAAACGAATCCAAATTTCTGGCAGACAAGTTTCTCTTATTCCTGAAAATTCTGAATATGAAACAAGAGTACTTGATATAGGACGTGTTGAAGTTCAAGGTCTTTTAGTTGGTCTCATGCGTTCTTACCACTAATAGGTATATTTTTATTACAACATATAAACCCAATGTAAAATTTTGCATTGGGTTTATATATATCACAAACACAGATTCTTAAAAAACAAAAATACACGTTATTTTTCAATATATTAAAAAAAATAAAACTTATCAAAAACGAATCCTTTTTATTTTTTTTGTTATTTTTTTAAATGAATATGCATTTTTAGCACAAAAAAGCCTTTTTTAAACTCATTTTACAAAAAAATATTTTTTTCACAAATATAAAAAAACACACACATCTGCTAAGCATTACCATTTTTAATATATTGATTTAATTAGTATTTTTAATAATTTTACCCATTTAAATATTTTTGTCAATTTGTTTATAAAAATATGTTGACTTTTGCATTTAAATCTGCTATAATACAGCTATCATCAAGAGATGATGAGGGTGTTTGAGTTATTTTTTAGTCTCCCTATTTTTGTGAAACCAAACACCGTGGGAAAGAGTGAACATGTCCCCCCCCTTTTTTTAGTTCCTCTTTCCATTTTCGGAGCCTTTATTTTTAAAGGCTCCTTTTTTTATGCATTTTTGCCTGTTAAACTAAACCGACCATGGTTATGAAAAGCATCTTTTGTTCCGCTTTCAATCCATGTTGTCAAATTTATAAGAATATATTCCACATTCAGGGCAATTATCTTTTTGTGTTTTGTATTCCCTTTAGCTGTATTCGACTGGTCTATATTTTTAATCAGAAAAGTGATTTCTTTTACAATATTTAAAATTGAAGAAATTTGCTTCTCACTTAAAATATCAAATGAAGTCGGTTTATGAATTTCTAAAACCAACTCTTGTTTAATAGCTTCTAATTTTTTAATATCCACTTTACCTAACTTTAAACTTTTTAAAATATCACTTTGCTCTAAAGATAAAAAATCTTCCAAAGATGACATATTCTCTGGCTCTTTTTCATCCATTAAGAGTGCAAGTTCTTTTATTAACTCAATTAACTGACTATTAATTTCAATCGTCACACTTTCAAATAACGAATTATGTAATTTTTGAGATGTTATTTTGTTAATTACATCATAAAATATAAATACCAAAGGAATACTGACCAATCCAGCAGCCACATTAATTAGCAAATTGTTCAAACCAACATCTGAAACAAATTTATCAGTTATAATATACAGAAAAATTCCAGAAGCAAATGCCACCCAAAAAGGTAATATTTTGATAAATAATTTTTTCATAAATTTAAGATAAGTATTTTTAGGCTACTTTCAAGAATCTCAAAAGCTTACAAAAGGATAATTACCTTGACAAAAAAATAATAAACCAATTAGAATGGTGCATATATCTATATAAAAAAGGAAAAAAAATGCAGCATTCAGATTTAGAACAAAAAAACTTTAAGAATTTTTCGCAGACACCTATATTTTTTCGTATTTTTATAATTTTCTTCTTCATAATTTGGACATTATTCTCTCTCTTTTTCCTTTATACTGCAACACAGCATCACAAAATGACCTGTAGTTACAAAAGCAATTTTTGCGAGATACAGATATTTGATATAAAAGAATTCAAATATCAAACAACTTATAAAATTCCACTTTCTGAAATCAAGTATATGTATTTAAAAAAATTTGAGCATTCAGACGACTCAAGCGACTCATACGAGCTTATTTTAAAAACCAAAACAAGAGAGATTGAATTAGAAAATATGTCATCAAATTTTTGGGTTTCTTCCAGAAGAGATGAAACTCGCAAAATGAAAGCCTTTTTGAATCATAATTTTTCAAAAAACTTTGTGTATAAGTATCAAGAAGGTTTTTCTGGTTTAGTTGTTTCTTCTATATTTTTCCTATTGGGTATAGGTGTGCTTTTCTTATTATTTCGCAACACATCTCCAAAAAACAATCAGAACAATTTTGCTGTTATTAAATAACAAAAAGCATAAAAAATATTTTAAAAACAATAAACCAGCATAAACCAAAATATCAAGTGTCAACGCAGAATGCGTTAATATCAAAATTGGTGAGAACTCTTAGGTAAGAGCCCTTCTCTCTTATAGACATAAAAAAATCGCCTTTCGGCGATTTTAAATGGCGGGAGTGAAGGGGCTCGAACCCTCGGCCTTCTGCGTGACAGGCAGACGCTCTAACCAGCTGAGCTACACCCCCATTGGGAATGGTACTATTATTAACAGAAATTTAATCTATTTGCAAGCATTTTTTTATCTTTAATGCATTTTTTTTATAATATATTTATTTTTATAGTGTTTTTGCTATGAAAACCAAACCATCAATTTGAACAGAAGGCTTTTCCACCAAGAAAATAGGTACATTTTTCATATAACCAGAAAAAACACCCTTTAAATCAAAAAACTTTCTAAACCATGATTTTATAAGCAATTTTCTAATCAACGCTTGATTTAATAAATTTCCAACCAAATAAACACCACCATCTGCTTTTATAGTCAACGCCAAGTTCGAAGCGTAAATTCCCAAAAATTCAAAAAAGTACCAATAGGTTAAAAGAGCAATTTCTTCTTCTTTTTCAGCTAAAAGAGTTATTTCCTTTGGTCTTAATGGCATAAAGAGCGATTCTTTCAAATCTGAAACACCAAAAGATTGTTTCATCTCTTCGACCTCTTTAAGCCAAGCATCATCAGGTGCTAATTGGTGAATTTTTAAAATTGCCTGATATAAACGACATAACCCACTCCCAGAAACAACATCTTCAAACGATAATGGGCACTCTTCTTTTGTCATTTCTGCTAATATTTTTTGTTGATTAACAGATACTGGAGCTAATGATGTATGCCCACTTTCAGAAGAAAGAATTTTATATTCATCATCTTCTTTAATCAAAAAACAACTCCCCAAACCTGTCCCTGGACCTAAAACAACTTTAGTTCCTTCTTTCTCTAAAGAATTTTCTCCAATTGATCTTAGCTCTTTTTTGCTTATACCCAAAACACCATATCCTTGCAAAACAAAATCATTCACAATCTTAATTTTTGTATTTGGATATAACGTTTCTAATGTTTTTTGATTTACTTCAAAATCTGCATTTGTTAATTTTACACATCCATTTTGGACGAGACCCGCCACACCAAAAACCATTTTTTGAGGTTGCTTATTTATCTGTTTCAAATAACAGGCCAACGCTGTTTCAATATTTTTAAAATCATTTGTTTTATAATACTCAACTGCGCTTATTTCATTTCCCTCTAAAATAGAAAATCGAATATTTGTTCCCCCAATATCAGATAACAAAGCAACCATCTTTTAGCCTCATCTAAAAATACTAATAATCTTATTTATCATACAAACAAAGTTTTGAAGAATACATTTTGCTGCACCTAATATACCAGACATCCAACTACCATCTTTTGGGAAACAACTCATCAACTGATCTGTGCATGAAGATGCAAATGCTTCATTAGAAAAAAATGCCCCCAATAAACAAATTCCAACAATTAAACCAACCATCCAGGTAACTCTAAAAAAAAATTTTAACATTTGTTCATCCTTTTTTTATAAATTTCTTCAGCTAATTCTAACTCTTCTGGCGTGTTTACTCCATGCAATTCAGCAGCATCACCAATAACAACATCTCTTGTTAAACCTTTGTTTTTAGCTTTCGCAACAATATCTGTTAAATAATATTCACCTGCTGCATTTTTGTTATCAATTTCTTTTAAAAGTTCCAACAAATATTTCCCATTCACACACATCACACCAGAGTTGCATAATTTAATAGCACGCTGTGCATCTGTTGCGTCCTTATATTCAACAATTGAATCCAAGCCATCTTCACCCATTACCAATCGACCATAGCGTCTAGCATCTTCAGGGATAAAACCAAGTACAGCAACATCAACCCCTTCTTCGCATTTTTGAATCATACGTTTAAGTGTTTCTGGCAAAAACAAAGGTTGATCACCAAATAAAATCAAAACATTCCCGTCAAAAGGTGTAATTTCTTTTTCAGCTGTTAAAACAGCATGAGCAGTTCCCAATCTGTCTGTTTGAACAACTGTTTTCACAGGTGCAACAGCATTTTTAACATTATCCATATTTGGACCAATTACAACTGTAATATCTTCGATATCCGTCTTTTTGACTGCATCTAATAAAATATTAATCATCGGAACACCACAAATGGTATGTAAAACCTTAGGCAAATCTGCCCCCATTCTTTTACCCATTCCAGCTCCCAAAATAATTGCTTTTGTTATCATTATTACCTCTCTTTTAAATTAATACACCATGATCTGTTGCATAAGCTTTTAAAAGATCTCTTAAACTTACTACAGAATCATTTAAATGTTTATCAATGAATAAGGATGTTTTTTCTTGTTCCATTGTACGAACAACACCCTTAACTGGACCAAGTGCAGCCGGATTCATAGATAAATTTGTAAAACCAATACCAATTAATGCAAATGCCCCCAATGTGTTTGATGCCATTTCACCACAAATTGAGCAAGGAATATTTGCTTTTTTGCATGCATCTGAAACTTTTTTAAGCGCTTTTAAAAACACAGAAGATAATATATCATACCTATCCCATATCACAGGATTTCCCCTATCAGTTGCATAGAAAAACTGAGCTAAATCATTCGTCCCAATAGATATAAAATCAACTTCTTGAACCAATTCATCTAACTGAAAAAGAAGTGAAGGAACTTCTATCATTGTACCAATTTTAATAACCCTTGGAACAACACCACCTTTTAATTTTTCCCTTTCAATTTCAAGATAAAAAAGTTTTTTTGCTTCTCTTAACTCTTCTATCGTTGTAATCATTGGGAACATTATTTTCAATTCACGCCCTGCAGCTGCTCGAATAAACGCACGCAATTGTGTTTTTAAAATAATACGACGATCCAATGTAATACGAATCGAACGCCAACCCATTGCTGGGTTTTCCTCTTTTTTATTTTCAAAATAAGGAAGAATTTTATCAGAACCTATATCTAATGTTCTGAAAATAACAGGTTTTTTCCCTACTTCATCAAATACTTTTTTATAAATTTGAGTTTGTTCTTTTGCATCTGGCAATTGTTGGGCAGACATAAATGGCAACTCAGTCCGATAAAGTCCAATACCATCATATGAAAAACTCTTTGTATTTGCAATATCAGAAGGGAGGCCAGCATTGATATTTAAAGAAATATAAACATTATCTTTTGTTTCGCTTGGCAAATGTTTTAAAGGTAAATATTGAGCTTGTTGCCTGCGATATGTTTTTAAACGCTCATCAAAATCATCTAAAACTTCATCTGAGGGGTTAATATACAAAAAACCGTTCGTTGCATCAACAGCTAAAACATCCTCATTTAATATGCTATTAGAAATATCTTTAATTCCAGACACCACAGGTATATTCAAAGACCTTGCCACAATAGTCATGTGCATGGTTTGAGAACCTTCTTCTAATACAATAGCTTTGATTTTTGATAAATCATAATCTAATAATTCAACAGGGCCTAAACTTTTTGCAACCAAGATTGAATTACGAGGCATTTTTTTTGAAGGAGCTTGTTTCCCATGTAAATGCCTAATAATTCTGTTAGCTAAATCTTGAAAATCATGAATACGCTCTTTAATATAAGGATCTGAAAGCATATTCATCCGTTCTGTTATTTCATTAAGAACCTTTTGAATACTTGCTTGCGCTGTTAATCCTGATGAAATAGCGTTGTTAATTTTTTTTGCCCAACCTTTATCCCTTGTAAACATCAAATATGTTTTGAAAATATCAGCCTGTTCCCTTGTAATATCAGGCATGAGCAATTTCTGAGAAATTTCTTCCTCAACACTCCTAATTGCTGAAATTAACTTTTTTTGTTCCCGATGTTTATCCAGCGATAAAATATTTTCAAAAACAACTCTTTTGTGGACATATGCTTTTCCAATAGCTAACCCTTGAATAAGGGTAACAACATCCATTTTTTTATATTGCCTACCAGAAGCAACTTTTACCGAACTTTCTTTTAAAACACCTAAAAGCAAATCACTAATCAACATTGAAATAATACCCAGAAAATCCATTTCTTTTTCTGTGAAAGTATATATCTCTTTTTTCTGAAGACTTAGAACACCGAGTAACACATCTTGATGAATAACAGGAACAGCAGCAAAAGAATTTAAATTCAACTCTTTTGTCTCTGGTTTATAAACAAATCCAGCATGTTTCCAAACATTTGAAACCAGTAATGGTTTGCGTGTTAAAGCAACCTCACCATTCAACCCTTCTCCAATGCGTAAATATGTTTCATGAACTGCTTTTTCATCAAGGCCATACGTCGCATAAAGCTCCAAAACTTCTCCTGGTCTAATGATATAAAAAGAACAAGCTTCCACTTGTAATTCTTGAGCTGTAAGCTTTGTAATCTGTTTGATTTTTTCTTCAACACTCAGCTTTTGTTTAATTGTTTTTTTCAACAAACGCAAAACATTTTGCGTTTCTTTTTCTTGTGAAGTTTTTTTAGTTAAGTGACGTGGTAAAACACCCATCTTCAGACCCCTTCATAGCTTATAAAAGGAGTTTAGAAAATATTATACTGTTCGTCAAGCCTTTTATTATTTAACCCCTGCCAAAACAGCTTCTATAAACCCATTTTCAGGTAAATTATTGTGATCAGCTAAATCTGATGAAAAAAATGTTTTGGGATGTTTTGCACTTTCAAATAGCTTAACACCTTGAGCATAGGGAATAACCTCATCTTCTTTTCCATGGCCGATCACCAGCTGTGTGTTTATTTTTCCAACAATATCCATTGAAGGATACGTATCCTTCATCAACAAAGTTAATGGAACAAAATTACCGAACATATTTTTCCCCATATCAATAAGAGAATAAAAAGGAGCTTCGAGTATTGTCATGTAAACTGGATTTTTTTCTTCATTCATAAATTTTGACGCATAGAGAGCCACATATGTTCCAAGTGAATGTCCATAAATAATAATATCTTGTTCCTTATACCCTTTACTTAACGCCCATTGCAAAGCTGTCTTTGCATCACGCTCTAATTCAAATTGCCTCAAACTACCTTTAATTCCTCCAAAACCTTCATATTCTGGCATTAAAACTGAAAAACCCATTTTAGCAAAATAAGAAAGCCTTTTGGAATTAAAAGCCAAATTACCCGTATTCCCATGAAAAAAAACAACTAATTTGTTTGTCTTTTTAGACTCAAAATACCAAGCATATAACTGTTTCCCCGTTGGCAATATATAAGAAACTTCTTGCACGCCTGGCATCTCTTTTTGAATTTCGGCCACATCAGGTTTAATAGGATTAGGATGATATATTATTTTATGTTGAAAAGCGTATAATACCCCTAAAAATGGAATATAAACCAACAAGCAAACACATATAAAAATAATTATTTTTTGAGTCACATTCAACATTATGAAACACATCCCTTAAAGATCTTGTACTGCTAACTGTTCTAATTTTCTAAGTCGGTCTCTTATCTGAGCAGCCTCTTCAAAATTAAGAGCTTCTGCAGCTTCTTTCATTTGTTTTTTAAGTTGCTCAATAGACAATGAAGCCTCTTTTTCAATATCCATTGAAGATGCTTTTTCCTGCGAGCCCCCTACCAAATCATTAAAATCTTGTATCAAATCAGGGATATCTTTTTTAATCCCTTTTGGCTGAATATTATGCTCTTTGTTAAATTCAATTTGTTTTTGTCGTCGTCTGTTTGTTTCCGTTAAAGCTGCATCAATTGATTTTGTAATTTTATCTGCATATAAAATAACTCGTCCATTTACATTCCTCGCAGCACGTCCAATTGTTTGGATAAGTGAAGTTGTTGAACGTAAAAACCCCTCTTTATCAGCATCTAAAATAGCAACAAGTTCAACTTCAGGGATATCCAACCCCTCTCTTAACAAGTTGATACCAACCAAAACATCAAATATACCCAACCTTAAATCCCTGATAATCTGAATACGTTCCAATGTATCAATATCTGAATGCAAATAACGAACCTTCACTCCATTTTCTGAAAAATAATCAGTTAAATCTTCAGCCATCTTTTTTGTCAAAGTGGTTACTAAAACTCGACCACCTTTTTTGGCAATTTCTTGACACTCAAAGAGCAAATCTTCTACCTGCGTTGCAACAGGACGAACCACACATTCTGGGTCTAACAAACCCGTTGGTCTGATAATTTGTTCTGTAAAAACACCTTTTGTTTGTTCCAGTTCAAATGGTCCAGGAGTTGCAGAAACAAAAATTGTTTTAGGACGCATCTCATTCCACTCTTCAAACTTAAGAGGTCTATTATCTTTACAACTTGGCAAACGAAAACCATATTCTGAAAGAACAGATTTTCTTGCAAAGTCCCCTCGATACATAGCTCCAATTTGTGGAATTGTTACATGACTTTCATCAATAAAAACAAGCGCATCAGAAGGAAGATATTCAAATAATGTTGGAGGAGCCTCCCCCGCTTTTCTCCCTGTTAAATGTCTGGAATAATTTTCAATCCCTTTGCAAGAACCTGTTGCTTCTAACATCTCTAAATCGTATCTCGTTCTTGAAGAAATACGTTCCATTTCTAACAATTTTGAATTTTCTTTAAAAAAGTCAACCGTTTCTTTTAACTCTTCTTTAATTGTTTTAATTGCTTGAGAAAGCGCTGGTCTTGGTGTTACATAGTGACTGGCAGGGAAAATAGTAATATCTTTTAATTCTATTTTTGTCTTACCAGTTAAAGGATCAAATTCACAAATCTTTTCAATCTCATCACCAAACAAATAAACACGCCACGCCAAATCTTCGTAGTGTGAAGGGAATATATCTAAAACATCTCCATTTAAACGAAAAGAACCTCGTTCAAAAGCTATATCGTTTCTTTTATATTGCAGTTCCACCAAACGTTTTGTAATTTCATTTAAATCAATGGTTTCTTCTTTTTTTAACTGAAAAGCCATTGATGAATATGATTCAGCCGATCCCAAACCGTAAATACATGAAACTGATGAAACAATAATCACATCTCTTCGTTCCAAAATATGTCGCGTAGCAGCGTGACGCAATCTATCAATTTGCTCATTAATTGCAGAATCTTTTTCAATATATGTATCTGTTTTTGGAATATAAGCTTCCGGCTGATAATAATCATAATAAGAAACAAAATATTCCACAGCATTTTCTGGGAAAAAAGTTTTCATTTCTGCATAAAGTTGCGCAGCCAATGTTTTGTTGTGCGCCAAAATCAGAGCAGGTCGTTGCATTTCATTAATAATATGCGCCATTGTAAATGTTTTGCCGGACCCTGTAATTCCCAACAAAACTTGATTTTTTTCCTCTCGTTTCAATCCTTCAACCAATTCTTTAATTGCTTGAGGCTGATCTCCGGCTGGTTTATATTTTGATTTTAAAACAAATCCCGCATCCCCCATCAATTCAGGTTTTTCATAAAGTGGTATCATTTAAAATCCTTTTATTTTTTCTTTTTTGATGAAGGTTTTTCTTTATTTAAAAAAGTTTTTTTTGTCTTTTTTATCTCAGTTTTAATATCCTTAAATAAATTCTTAAACTCAACTTTTGGTTGTCCCCAAGTTGTTAAAACCAAATATGTTTGAAATAATAAAATCACAGCAAACAGGTACATAACTTGGATATTTTGAATACCCATTACACTGATATTTTTGCGTAATATATATGCACTAATCAATGCTAGCATTGCAAAAAAGAATGAAATTGAAAAAATCTTTTTAATCACTTTTCCAACATCCTTCCCTGTCATAATTGCTTTTTCAATCAAAAAAGGAACTTCAATTGGTAACAGCTTTCGGTGCAAATAGAAATTCATACAAAGAGCAAGCATTATTTCTAATAACTCGTAAGCAATAAAAATTGGAAGAACAATTGCTTCACCCGCCATTGCTAAATAATATCCAATATATCCAATTATGTACGCCATAAAAAACACAAAAGACGGCCCTTGAAGAAAAATCCCTATTTTCTTCCACAAAAAAGCCATCATCCCCAAAACGACTAAAATTGACAAAGCCATAAATTGAAATCCACTATTTAACAGAGGAAAAACAGAAGATGTCATTAAACTTACTGTTAAAAATAAAACAGAAAAAACAGAAAATGAAAACAAAAACACACGATCAAACTGCTGCATCATATAAATAAAGGCAACCCATAAAATCAATGCTAATGCCTTATACAAAAATGCCAAAAAACCAAACTCAAAAGAAAAAGGAGTTAATAAAAGACCAACACCACAAAATAGAGAAACCAAAACAAATTGAATATGTTTTTTTTCTTGAAATTGCGTATAAAAAAATCCACCAACAGTTGCTAATGCAACAAGTGTTGCTGGGATAAAAATAGATGTTTTTTCAATTACACCATCAACAAAAACACCCGCTAAAACTGTTACTCCAGAAATTAAAGCAACCCATTTAAAAAAAGATGCAACTGTCATATCTTCTTTAGATTTGGATTGCAAAAAAGGGATTATCCACTGCACACAACAAAAAACTAAAAGAGCTTCAGCCAAAAATAAACCAAGCTGTGTCACCATAAAAATCCCCCTTAACCAAAAGCAAACAATATAAAAAAACTAAGCTTTGTGTCTAAATGCAATACGTCCTTTTGTCAAATCATAAGGTGTCATTTCAATTTCAACCTTATCACCGACCATGACGCGAATACGGAACTTACGCATTTTACCAGATGTATGTGCAATAATTTCATGACCATTTTCAAGTGTCACACGAAACATCGCATTTGGTAAAGCTTCTGTAACTGTTCCTGTAAATTGCAAAACTTCTTCTTTTGCCATAAAAAAACTCCTAAAAATTTAATAAACGAGGGTATTATATTTTCTTTTTTTGAAAAAATCAAGAAAAAATGCTTTATAATCAGTCAAATTATACGGTCATTACTCTATTTTCATTTATATAAAAAATACAAAACATCAATATTTTAACAATGTTGATTTTCAAAAGAAATATAATATCCTTTGTTTTTATTTTTTTGTGTAATGATTTTTTCTTTTTTCAAATCATCGCTCTTACTGTTTAGATTGCGAGAGTCAACATCTTTCACAACACCTTTTGAAGTATCCGTTGTGAAAGAAAATAACTCTTCAGGAACAGATGTATCTGTTATTCCTTCTGTATTTAAATAACCAGTCAATTTTTTTGGCTTCCATTTCCAATGCGAAAGTTTGAACCCTCTTGCAAAAGAGATATTCCCATCAACGATAACACCACTTAAATTGGGTAGTTCATCCCTATATTCTGTATCCCAATCTATTAAAATATTTTGTTTGACAACAAAATTTTCTGGCAAGTTAAAGAAGTTGTAAAGGCGTCCTTCTTGCTTAAACAATGGATACACAAATTTAACTTTTGGATTATTTTCCGCAAGAATAACGCCTTCTTTTGGAATTTTAAAAGCTTTGCTTGCATGGCATAAAATATTACCCTGCACCTCAGGCAATTCATCCAGCATACCTAAATGATTAAGAGAAAACGAAAGATTTCCACCAATTTTTTTAGGACACCCAATTAAACTTTTAAGGTTTTTAGCTCCCACAATACAAAAGGAACTTTTAACAATTGTATTTTCAGCTTCTAATCTTTTTAAATTTTTGCAATTTTTAGCTGAAAATGAACCAACTTTTTTTGCTAATCCTTTTAAAGTGACAAGTTCGGGGCAGTAATCAACGTTATACTTATCCCCAACACATTTTGGACCTCCCTCTAGCGATTTAATGAGTGTACAAAATGCATCAAAATCATAAGAAACAACTGATGGTGAATTTTTCAAACTCTCAAGAGGATTGTTGTAACAATCGAAACGTGGTACGATATAGTTTGAAAAGTTTGGTAATGTTTTTAATTTTAAATCATTTAAACTAATACCTTTTTGAATAACAAGCGCAGTCTTTTGTTTTTCAACATTGATACCATAATTGGTTAACCAACTTTCCACATCCGTGTTTTGTATTGCACAACGCCATGTTGGAGAATAAAATTGATGTGGTTGCCTGTAAAATGGTTCATTTTCATTTCTGTTATCAAAAACTTCTTCGGCTATTTTTGAAACAACATCTTTAAATTCAAATGAAAAACGTCCATAAATATTGTCTTGATTATAAAAAACATGAGTTGAATCATTTGCTCCATAAAATGGTTTTAAAAGAATTCTAGAAATTGCTTTATAAGGATTTTTTGAATTATATCCATAGGCAACGATTGCCCCTCTTCCAATATAAGAAAGCATATAACCATACTCACCGCAACCATCATCTACAGGCTCCATGCAAGACCACCAATCAACATAACCAGACATATTGGCAATATCATAAGCTTTTTTTGAAAACATAATTAAATCAATAGGGGCTTTTTCTTTACTTTCAAAATCTTTTCTATCCCTTTCTGCCTCAAACTGATATTTTTTTAAAGTGCCAGATAATTCATTTATTTCATTTGTTAAGAGGGTTACTAACTCATTCAAAGAATCCTCTTTGGATAATTGACACATTTTATCTTTCAAAACATAAAAAACAAATGGATTAACCTTTATTTTCTTTTGAGGTACAACAGAAGCA
>JAZSGT010000026.1:0-12913 GCA_045532865.1 Alphaproteobacteria bacterium | reverse complement strand
CATAAAAAAAGAGTTGAAAAAGTGATTTTTAAAATTGCAAAAAAAGATAAAAAACAGTACAATAGGCCAACTAAAATTTAAACTGAAAGAGGAAATAAATGGTTTATTTAATGCTTGCATTAGGCTTATTTTTGTTGGTTTATGGTGGCAATATGTTGGTGGATGGATCTGTTCACGTAGCTAAAAGATTAGGACTTTCATCTTTGGTGATTGGTCTTGTTTTGGTTGGGTTTGGCACATCAACACCAGAATTGTTGGCCTCTTTAATTTCAGTTATGAGAGGATCAAATGGTATTGCAGTTGGCAATGTGATTGGCTCAAACATTGCAAACATTTTATTAGTGCTTGGGTTGGCTGCTGTGGTACATCCTGTTAAAATTGATATCAAAGATTTTAAAAGAGATGGGGTTGTGTTGATGGTTGCATCTATTTTGGTTGTAGGGGCTGTTTATTATGGTGTTGTAACCAGATTAATTGGCTTTGTTTTTGTATCAATTTTGCTGGCCTATGTTTATTATTGCTATAAATCTGATAAGAAAAATCATCAAGAAGAAGTATCTGAAGAGAATGCACCAGTTCTTTCTTTGCCAAAAGCATTATTAAAAAGCGTTGTTGGAATTGCTTTGACCATGTTGGGTGCAAAATTTTTGATTGATAATGCAATCATATTAGCTCGTCTTTGGGGTGTGTCTGAAGCAGTGATTGGGTTGACCGTTGTGGCTGTCGGAACATCCTTACCTGAATTGACAGCTTCAGTTATTGCCTCTATCAAAAAAGAAAACGGTGTTGCTTTTGGTAATGTTGTTGGAAGCAACATCTATAATGCCTTGTTTATTTTGGGTATGGTTGCGCTTATTTTACCAATCCAAGTTGGTGCTGATATGAAAATTGATGCTGTGATTATGATGATGGTAGCTGCTCTATTAACAGGGATTGCCTTTCGGAAAAAAGAATTTTCAAGAGGGGTTGGTGCCCTGTTTTTGTGTGCCTATATTGGGTATATGTTTTATTTGTTTTAAAGAGGGTTTTTAAATGGTTAAAGTTGCAATTGGATTAAGTGGTGGTGTGGATTCAACCCTTGCAACTCTTTTGCTCAAAGAACAAGGATATGACGTTGTTGGTTTGAGTATGTCTTTTTATAATAAAGATATTCCAAACATGAAAGAATCGGTTAATTCTTGCTATGGTCCAAAAGAAAAAGAGGATTATAAAAAAGCTCAAATTTGGGCAAAAAAAGAGGGGATTGAAACTGTTATTTTAGATTGTTCTGAGGAGTATAAAGAAATTGTTTTAAGATATTTTAAACAAGCCTATTTAGAGGGGATAACGCCTAACCCTTGTATTAAGTGTAATGCTGAGATGAAGTTTGGACTTTTGTTAGAAAAAGCAAAAAAAGAAGGAGTTCAGTTTGACTATTTTGCAACAGGCCATTATGCAAGAGTGTATGAAAAGGATGGCCGATTTATTTTAGCCAAAGGCAAAGATGAAAAAAAAGATCAAAGTTATTTTTTGTATCGCTTAACGCAAGAGCAATTGTCAAAAGTTATGTTCCCTTTGGGTGATTTTACAAAGGAAGAAGTGCGTCAATTAGCGCTTGAAAAACAACTCCCTGTGGCTGAAAAAAAGGATAGTCAAGATTTTTATAGCGGGGATTACACAGACCTTTTGGAACAAGCTCCTAAAAAGGGTGTCATTCGTCATATAAAAGGGGCTGTTTTGGGAACGCATCAAGGTTTTTTCAATTACACCATTGGGCAAAGAAAAGGGCTTGGAATTGCCTATCCTGTGCCACTTTATGTTGTTGAATTGGATGCTGAAAATAATGAAGTGATTGTTGCTGAAAAAGAGGCTACTTTTCAAAAATCTTGTGTTGCAAATGAGGTTGTTTGGGGTGGTGTTTTGGTGGATGAAAATGCTCAAATTCCTGTTCACGCAAAGTATCGTTCTGCTGGTAAATGTGTGCCTGCTGTTTTAAGCATTAAATCACAAGATGAAATTGAAGTTGTTTTTGACGAAGCGCAAAGTGCTTTAACAAAGGGGCAATCAGTTGTTTGCTACAATGAAAAAGGTGAAGTTATTTGTGGTGGTATTATTGTGTAACAAAATGAACTTGCAGCGATAAAAAAAGCCCCGTAAGAACGAGGCTTTTTTGTTTTTTAATACCATTTATCCATGATTTTGGTGAGAATGCACATTTTTTTGTTGGTTTGCCAATTTGAAACGGTGAACCGCATCTATAACCTTTTGCATTTTGCCTAATGCTTGTGGGCATTCTTCTTCCAACAAAGTATAAACCGTTGTCATCGCTTGAAGAAGGTTTCTGTTTGATTTTTTCTTCTCTTCTTCATTTGTAACTTCTTGAATGAGTGTATTTGCTCTTACAATGGCACCTTTTTCGGCCATTTCACGATAAAGTGAAACGCTAAAGCGCAAATTTTTCATTGCACCAGTCATGCCAGCACGACGTTCAAGTTGAGTTTTGAAATAAGTGGATTGTTCTAGTCTTCCTTGAACCCAAGAGCTTGCCAATAATCCCCCACAGTAAAAAACATTGTCAGCTTTGATGGTTGAAGCAATGGAGCCTGTGTGCGCACCTAAATAACCAAAAACAATGTCAAATGTTTTAAGGGCAATGGAATCACCTGCTTCTGCTAATTTTTCAATATTAAGTGCATCAATCAGGTTGTTTGAATCAGGTGGAATAACACCATCTTTTAATGCGTGATAAACGTTTCTAATCCCTGTGCCTGAAATGATGTGTTCAACCACAATGCCTTTGCCATTTTTGGTATATTTTTCATTTAATGCTTTGATGACTTTGTCTCTTAATTCATTATCTTTGTTGCCAAAGTCAACATGGGGTAATGAGCTGTGGCCAGATTCAGAGGTAAAAATTGTTTGGTCAATTTCACCATTTTTCATTAATAAACAGGTACCACAACCTGTACCAAGACCTAAAACAACCACTTTTGATGAAGTTAAATCTGATGCTTGTGGTGCATTAAACAAAGAGCGATATTGATGTTTATCAAGACCTGCAATCGCCCAACCTTGCAATGCAAAGTCATTATCCAAACTTGCTTTTTTAAATTGTGGAAATTTTGCTTTTAATTTTGGAATGCTGACTCTCCATGGTGTGTTAGAAGTTAACACTTCACCTCGTTCTTCATCAATATTACCAGCAGCGCCAACAACGCAAAGAGTTGGTTTTTTGCCTGTTTCATCAAGATATGTTTGGACAACTTCTTCAAATGATTTGAATTTTGAAACAAGATATTTTTTATCAAAATGGGCTGTTTCATCTCCTATTTGATAAGTCCCTAAACGAACATTTGTTCCACCAACATCGGCAAGGAGTACAACTTCTTTTTTCATCTAAATCCTCATAAAAAAATGTTATTTTATGTGGTTAGACTAACATAAGATGAAATTCCCGTCAATGTTTTTTTATAAAATTTCAAAATGGATTTAATTGTCTTTTTTTAATATAAAAAAATGCTCCTAAATTTATTAAGAGCGTTTTTTATGGATTGTTTTTTAAAATTTCCAACGAATCCAAGTGAATAAAACGTTCCCATTGTTTTTACCCCCAGGGATATAGGTGTTTTCAAGTACAAAGTTTTTATATTCAAAACCAAAGATAGGAAGTGGGGCAGGAAAGGGGATATAATTATATTCTTCTCTAGCTGTAATGCCCAATGTTCCACCAGCTAAAAAGAAGAAATCTTTTTTCTTATTGAGAGCCCATCTGGCTGTGTAGGCATATCCAAAAAAAGGTTCGGTTCTGTTATGTGAATCTTGAAATTTCATGAAAAAGAGAGAATGTCTGTTATCATTTTTATCGATATAATCTTTGCTAAAACCAAAACCCCAAGGCCGTTCATTGTATGAATCTGTTTTTTCTTTATCGTATAAGTATCTGTTATGCCAGGTGTTAACAGGAATAAGCAAAGAATAATCTTTTGAATTAAGAATGTTGCAAAATGTTTTTTTGACAGTTTGTGTAAAAGATTTTTGCTCTTTTTCTTCAGCGATTGCTATAAATGGGATAAGACAAATAAGTGTTGTTAAAATAAATTTTTTCATAAAGAAAACTCCCCTTTTTTAAACTAAAAAAAAGTATAGACTTATTTCAGTTTTTTGCAAGAAATTTTTCAAAAAAATTACAAATCAATTTGGCAAAAAACAGGGGTGTGATCTGATGGCTTTTCTTTTCCACGATAATCTTTATAAACACCTGATTGTTTAAGGTTCAAATCAAGAGGCTTTGAAACAAAAATGTGATCTAATAACATGCCTAAATTTTTGGGCCAAGCGCCTGCTTGAAAATCCCAAAAAGAATAGATGTGGGGGTCCTTGTTCAATTGGCGCAAAGCATTTGTAACAGGTAGTGCATTGATGTGATTAAATGCCTCTCTAACAACGGGTAACATCAATGCATTTTCTCGATATAGTTCTGGATTATAAACGTCATAATCTTTTTCAATTACATTAAAATCTCCGCCGATAACAAAAGGAATTTTACGGGCTGATAAATTTTTTAAATAATCTGTTAGAGCATTCATCCATTCGAGTTTATAATTCAAACGGGATGTGTCATTTGGATCTTTTTCTGGTGGATTACCATTTGGAACATAAACACTGATGAAACGAATCCCTTTGTACGAAACTTGAACAAATCGGGCTTGTTTTTGCTCTCCTTGATATGTTGGTAAGCCATAAACAGGTTCTTCAACGGCAAGTTTGGTTAAAATGGCAACGCCATTAAAAGATTTTTGTCCACTGATAATGGCTCTATATCCAATTTTATTAAAGTATTCAAAGGGAAATGTTTCGTCTGTTGCTTTAATTTCTTGTAAGAAAAGAATGTCTGGATTTTTTTCTTTTAACAGTTGTGTGATGAGATTTAATCTAGCACGAACAGAGGCAACATTCCAAGAAATAATTTGCATTTTAATTTTCCCTTTGTTATAGTTACGTTATGGTTAGAATATTTACTTTTTTAGTATGCATCTTCTTGAGTTTAAATGCAATAGCTATTTGTCCTAAAAAGGATGTAGAGGTTGCTTTTAAAAGAAAGTATGGTAAGGTTTTATATAATTATAATTTAACGCATAAAGATTTTGAAAAATATTCTCCCACCCCAATGTCAAGAATTGTGAGGGGTTTAACTGTTGGTGAATTAGGCGTTTCCTATGGGGCAGATGGGCGTGTTTTTAAACATAAAGATGGATATTGTGCTGGTGTTAAAAAGGTTGATTTTTACATAGGGTATGATAATTTTAAAGTTTTTATTGATAAAAAATACAAACGAAATACCTGTGAATTTAGAGCTGTTAAAGAACATGAAGATGAACATGTGGCTATTTTTAATGAAGCTGTGGAATTTTTTGCGCCAGATATTAAAAAAGCCATTAAAAAAGCTGTTGCAGAAATCAGACCTGAAAAGGTGTATTCACAAGCAAGAGCGCAACAAGTTTTTGATAAACAGGCAAATGAGGTGTTGCGAAAAATTCAACCCCTTTTAAAACATGTGAATAAGAAAATTATTGAAAAACAATCTCTTATCGATACAGATGAATCCTATCGAAAGGTTCAAAGAAAATGCAAAAATTGGTAAAGACTGTTTGTAGTGTTTTAAAACCAACGCATCTTTTTTAAAAATGAAAGCTGTAATAAAGCAACAATAAACAAAAAAAGCGCAATTGTGATAAATCCACGCTCATCTTGATTAAATGGAATGCCCCCAATATTAGCACCAAGTAACCCTGTGATGAATGTGAGTGGTGTGAAAATAACAATCACAATGGACATTAAATACATTGTTTGGTTGAGATTTACATTGGTTCTTGAATCTAATTCTTCTTGTGTAACGGTTGAGTGATCGCGGGCTGAATTTAAATCTTCCACAGCCTTGGACATATCAAGATAAATTTCACGCAATTGGTTGTTGTTTTCTTCACTTAAAACACTATGGTCTACATTACGTAAAACTTTGGCCACATCTCTTTGAGGTACGATATATCTGCGAAGACCAACAATTTTGTGTCTTAATTGACTTAAATTTTCACGAATGGATTTGTTCTTAAAACTTTCAGCTTCGATTACAAGTTCTTCCAATTCATCTACTTCATCAGCAATTTTGGCAATTGCTGTTTCAATTTGTTCTGTTAACATTTTGTTAAGAGCAATGAAAATGTCTGAAGGTGTTTTTGGGCCTTTTCCTTTTTTTAAGAGATTTCTCACTTTTTTAACGGCTGACATAGAACGGTGGGAAAGTGTTAAAATGCGTTTTTCTTCTACCCAAATATGCAAAGCAATCATATCGTCAATATCTGCGGATTTTTGCATGTTGACACCACGAATAACAACCAAAATACCGTTTTTGCGAGGGAAATAACGTGGAGATGTATCTTCGTCAAGAAGGTTTTCAATAACGCGATCATCAAGCCCCATTTCTTTGAGCCATTCTTGGTTTTCTTCATCTTTATAGTCGATGTGGATCCATAAAGGTTTGTTTGGCTTATTTGGAACTTTGTCCCAGTCTAATGGTTTTGAACCACCTTTTCCATCAAGTGCAACGCAAAATTCTGGTGTAATCGCCATGGGTGTCTCCTTTTTTAAGGGATAAATTATTCAATACAACAGTCGACAGCTTTTCTAACAACACTTTTTAATTTACCCATTAATGTTGTTGGTACTGCTTGGGCTTGAGAAACAGATTCTGTTTCAGTTGAAGAAGGTTCTTTTTGATTTTCAATTAATTGTGCTGCTTCTTTTTTAACAGATTCAACAGAGTCTGGGCTCCAATTGATTTCTTTTGCATCAATGATGTTCATATTTAATCCCCAGAATAAACAATACAAATCATAAGCTTGATTGAACAAGTCATAAGCGTCTTTTGTGTTGCCCATACTTTGTTGTTTTGTTCCAACTTCCATTAAGCGCATGGAGGTTGCAAGCAAATGTTTTGAAATGCACCACACTTCTCCTTCATATGAAGGAATGATTTTTTGCATTAAATTTTTGCGCATTTCCCGAATGTCATTTACCATGGCGTAAAATGAGTTTTTTCCTGTTTTTGCCCCAGAAAAAATAAGATGTTCTTCAATAGAAATAAGGTTCATAATGGCGATAGTTAAGTCTTGATCTGAAGACAAATCTTTTGGATTTTTTTTCTTCATATTGTCAATTCGTTCGACAAACTCTTTAACGTTTTTTGCTTTTTCCATTCTTTTTCTCCTATTCTAAAACGGGAATCATTTTAACTTCTTGTGTTGATGTAGGTTGAGGGGTGTTGCAGTTACAAAGTGGATAAAAATAAAACAAAGCGCTGAGCAAAGCTGTTGTAACAACTGGAACGACAACTTTTTCAAAAGGAAAGTGTGCATGTCCACCGTTTTTTTTCTTCATCCAATCGTATAAATGAATGCCAGCAATAAATGCAAATGCGCCTAAAATATTGCTCAGTAAAAATGAATCAATATACAAAAACCCAATAATCATTGGTTCATAGGGAAGCGAACCAAGATACATAAAGCCAATAGAGGCAATTGAAGAAATCATTAAAATAAAATCACGTTTATAAAAATTCCAATTTTTTTTATTGAAATATCGGATTAAAAAATACCCAAAAATAGCTAATAATGCCCCAGACCAAACACCGATAACACATTTATCTAAACCGGATTTTTCAGCTAAATATAAGGAGGCGCCAACTGTTACCATGCAAACAGGGCAAGCCGGATTTGCAAAGGCTTTGATTGATGATAATAAACTAATGAATAAAGCTAAAACTTTTAGCATGGATACTCCTTGATATCTGAAATGAATAATTGGCTTTTTTATATTACATTTTTTGGTGTATTGCAAGTTTAAAATTGGTTGTAAAATAGATTTTTTTATTGAAATAAAAATACAGGTTGACAAGGCTAAATTTTAAGTGTAACTTAAATAAAGTTAAGTGGGATTGAAAATGGTAAAAAAAGAAAAAAGTTCAAAGTGTGCTGAGTTAGAGGGGCTTATTCAAAATGAGTCTCGTTTTGTTGTTTCAAGAAACATTAAAATGCTTCGAAAAAAAAGAGGTTTGACACAATCTGAATTAGCAAAAAAAGTGGATAAGACGGTTGAAATGATTTGTCAGATTGAAAATAATGTAGCGGGGACAAAGTTGGCAACGTTAGATGCAATTGCTGAAGCGTTGGGTGTTGAAACGTATATGCTTTTTTTGAATAGGGATCGCCCTAATTTGGAAAATATTTCACCAGATTTATTAGAGCTTATGTTTGATTTGGAAGATGAGTCACCAGAGTTTATTTCTGCGCTTCGCTCGTTTTTGAGTTTTTATATAAATAAAAATATTGACAAATAATTTAAATTAAGGTAAAATTTCCTCCTAATTCATAGGAGGCTTTTGTGCCAGATCGTGTTAGAACTGAAAATAAAAAGATCAAAGATGTTTTTTTAAATTCAAAAAAAAGTGGGTTGAAAAGGGTTGTTTTTTCAACAGTTGCTCCTGCGATTTTGGGTTTTTCTATGGGGAATGCTGTTTTTGGTGTTTTGAATAATCGAGATTATGCGTGTACGCAATTGGTCTCAACTGCTGTTGTTTCGGTATGTTATTGTTGTCGTCGGTTTGAAAAGGCCTATAAAAAAACAGCGAGAGCTTTAAAAAAAATTTTTTCAAATGATAATGTTGTTTTTTCTAGTGGAACGATTTTGATTAATACAACAAAATCACTTCCTTTTATAAGGCCAAAAGATTATATGGGGATTCGATATATGTTTTCAATGGATGATTGGAATCTTGTTGTTGAGGCTGTTCGTGAAAATGTTTGGTCAAATGTAACTGAGCTTGGTTTGTATAATAATATCGAAAAAGGGTCGGGAATTCGTGAGGCTGTTTTAGAGGCTATTCATCAAGTTGTGCTTGAAGAGGTGGGGGATTCTTTTTCTAAAAAAAATATTATTGATTATATGCAAAATGCAGAACTTTCAAAAGTTTTGGTTTTGAAAATGTGTTTTGATATAATGGAAAAAGTTGAATCTTGTTTGGCCGATGAAGAAGTTTTGCGTTTTTTGGAGATGGGTGTTTTAGATCGAACTTCAATTTTACATGGTGTTAATTCTGCTGATCGGGTAAATGCTTTTTTGAATCGGTCTTTATATGAAAAAGGTCCTTCGTTAGCGTTGACTGCTTTGAAAGTGGGAAGTGGTGTTTCGATGACTGGTTGCATAGCAACGGGCGTGATGGATAGTGTTTTAAGTGGTGTATCGTTTGTTTGTGCTGGTTTAACGGGTGTTTTTTCTTATGTATATTTAAAAAAACAAGAAAAAAATGTTAATAAACAAAGTGCGAGATATCGATTGTTGCAATCAAATTTTGCTGAGCTTGATTTACTTGGAAAAGCAAAAATGGATGATGGTAATCTTTTATGGGTTGAAAAAAATAGAATTTATTCGAACTTTGCTTTTGTAAAGCTTTATTCTTCTGTTTTAAAAGATGTAGAGCTGTTTTTGTTAAAAATGCCAAAAGAGATGTGTAAAGATGTGGCGTCTTTGTTTTATGCTTTTTTTGTTTTGAGGGATAGGGATGTTTATAATGTTGTTTCTAGTTTGGAAAAGGGAATGACATTGGAAGAATCTGTTAAGAAAAATGGATTTAAAAATTTTCACAAAGCGATGATGCTTGATATTTTGACAAAAGAGTTGAAGCGAAAGGGGAATGTAACAGTTCACTCTTATGCTTATGAATTGAAATTAAGAAGATTGGATGCAGAGGATTCTTTGCAAAAACTGCATAAAGATCGGTTAGAGTTGATTAAAGATCAAGTTGAAAGTGTAGAGATGCTTTGTTTGAATGGGGTTGTATCGGAAGAAGAAAAACAAAATAGGTTTCAAGCGCTTTTGAATTATGATATTAAAATTAATCCTGTTGTTATTTCAAAAACGGCAAAGTTGCCACGTGTGATAGAGAGGTTAAAAAAAGAAATACGTATTCGTGAAGATGATTAAAAAATGTTTTGTACAAGATATTTTTTAGATGATGTATTTTTTTAAATAATTCCTTTTAAGAATCTATTTTTTATATAAAAAAATCAAAAAAAGACTTGACTTTATTTGGAAAATATGGTTTAATATCAAGACTTAAAGGTAAAGGTGGTTTGTGATAAAATAATCATTCATCACCCGCTTGCTTTTGGTATTGCTAATAAAAACAAAGGGTTACCTTGATGTTGATTGGCAATTTTTGAGTGCTTTTATTTGCTCGAAACGGGTCGGTAAAAGTTTGTTATAATAGGTAGAATAAAAGGAAATATTTTAATGCCTACAATTAATCAGTTAATCCGTAAATCACGGAAATCAAAAACAGCCAGAAATAAAGTTCCGGCTTTACAAGCATGTCCTCAAAAAAGAGGTGTTTGTACACGTGTTTATACAACAACACCAAAAAAACCGAACTCAGCTTTACGTAAAGTAGCTCGTGTTCGTTTAACAAATGGTTTTGAAGTTACTTGTTATATCCCTGGTGAAGGGCATAACTTGCAAGAACACTCTGTTGTGATGATCAGAGGCGGTCGTGTAAAGGACTTGCCTGGTGTTCGTTATCATATCATTCGCGGTACACTTGATACTCAAGGTGTTGCCAAACGTAAACAAGCTCGTTCGCTTTACGGCGCTAAACGGCCTAAATAAGTAAGGAGAAGGAAAAATGTCTCGTAGACACGCTGCAATTAAACGCGAAGTGACACCTGATGCAAAATATCACAACACAGTTGTTACAAAATTTATGAATAGTTTAATGTATGATGGTCAAAAAAGTAAAGCTGAAGAAATCTTGTACGGTGCAATCAATGAGCTTGAAAATAAATTGCATAAATCAGGATTAGAAGTTTTCACAGAAGCTTTAAATAATGTAAAGCCATTACTTGAAGTTCGTTCACGCCGTGTTGGTGGTGCAACATACCAAGTTCCTGTTGAAGTTCGTCCAGATCGTCAACAAGCTTTGGCAATTCGTTGGATTATCGGCGCTGCTCGCAATCGTTCAGAAAAAACAATGGTTGAACGTTTGTTCGGTGAATTGCAAGATGCATACAATAATCGTGGGGCTGCAATTCGTAAACGTGAAGATACACATCGTATGGCTGATGCAAACAAAGCATTTGCTCATTTTAAATGGTAGGGGGAAATCATGGCTCGTACAACACCGATTGAAAGATATAGAAATATTGGTATTATGGCTCACATTGATGCTGGTAAAACAACAACAACAGAACGTATTTTGTTTTACACAGGTAAGTCACATAAAATCGGCGAAGTTCATGATGGCGCTGCTACAATGGACTGGATGGAACAAGAACAAGAACGTGGTATCACAATTACATCAGCTGCTACAACAGCTTTTTGGAAAGATCACCGCATTAATGTTATTGATACGCCAGGCCACGTTGACTTTACAGTTGAAGTTGAACGTTGCTTACGTGTTCTTGATGGTGCTATTACAGTGTTTGATGGTGTAGCAGGTGTTGAACCTCAATCAGAAACAGTTTGGCGTCAAGCTGATAAATATGGTGTTCCACGTATTTGCTTTGCAAACAAAATGGACCGTATTGGTGCTAACTTTGAGCGTTGTGTTGATATGATTAAAACACGTTTAGGCGCTCGTCCAATGGTTATGGCATTGCCAATTGGTGCTGAATCAGAATTTAAAGGAATTGTTGATATTTTAATGCGTAAAGCAATTATTTGGCATTCAGAAGATTTGGGTGCTTCTTTTGAATATCAAGAAATTCCTGCTGATTTAAAAGAAAAAGCAGATAAATACTACAATGAACTTGTTGAAATGGCTGTTGAAATGGAAGATGAAGCCATGGAAAAATACTTGGAAGGTGTTGAACCTGATATGGAAACATTGAAAAGATGTATCCGTAAAGGTACAATTTCTCAATCATTCATTCCAGTATTCTGTGGTTCTGCATTTAAAAACAAAGGTATTCAAACATTGTTAGATGCTGTTGTTGATTATTTGCCATCTCCAATTGATATTCCACAAGCAAAAGGCGTTATCGCTGGTTCAGAAGCTGAATATGTTTGTGGTTCTGTTGATGATAAACCATTCGCTGGTTTGGCATTTAAAATTATGACAGACCCATTCGTTGGTTCTTTAACATTCTTACGTGTATATCAAGGTACTTTAACAAGTGGTAGTTATGTTACAAATACGGTTAAAGATAAAAAAGAACGTATCGGCCGTATGCTTTTAATGCATGCTAACCACCGTGAAGAAATTAAAGAAGCAACAGCAGGTGATATTGTTGCCTTAGTTGGGTTGAAAGACACAACAACTGGTGATACACTTTGTGGTGAAAGCTTAAAAGTTGTTTTGGAAAAAATGGACTTCCCAGATCCAGTTATTGAAATTGCAGTTGAGCCAAAAACAAAAGCTGACGTTGAAAAAATGGCTTTAGCTTTGAACCGTTTGGCAATGGAAGACCCTTCATTCCGTGTTACATCAAACACAGAAACAGGTCAAACTGTTATTAAAGGTATGGGTGAGTTACACTTAGAAATTATTGTTGATCGTTTAAAACGTGAATTTAAGGTTGAAGCCAATGTTGGTGCACCTCAAGTTGCATATCGTGAAACAATTTCTAAAGAATTTGATGAAGATTATACACACAAAAAACAATCTGGTGGTTCAGGTCAATTTGCTCGTGTTCGCATCAAATTTACTCCATTGGAACCAGGTTCAGGCTTTGTATTTGAAAATACAGTTGTCGGTGGTGCTGTTCCAAAAGAATATATCCCAGGTGTTGAAAAAGGTTTGCGTGCCTCACTTGAAACAGGTGTATTGGCAGGCTTCCCTTGCACAGACTTTAAAGCAAACCTCTATGATGGTGCTTACCATGATGTT
>JAZSGT010000061.1:0-18864 GCA_045532865.1 Alphaproteobacteria bacterium | reverse complement strand
CGCCCCACCTTCAGAGGATGCCTCGTTACCACTGAATGTGACTGTTGAACTCTCACCAAACGTGATGGTTCCTTGCCTATTATAAATCGCCCCACCATAGGATGCCTCATTACCACTGAATGTGGCTGTTGACCCCTCACCAAACGTGATGGTGCCTCCATTTTCAATCGCCCTACCCTTATTACCACTGAATGTGGCTGTTGAACTCTCACCAAACGTTATAATTGCATCAGAATTATAAGCATAATTATAAATCGCTCCACCTTCAGAGGATGCCTCGTTACCACTGAATGTGACTGTTGAACTCTCACCAAACGTTATAGTTGCATTAGAATTAGAATTATAGGCATAATTATAAATCGCCCCACCATAGGATGACTCATTATCACTGAATGTAACTGTTGACCCTGCACCAAACGTTATAGTTGCATTAGAATTATCAGCATAATTATAAATCGCCCCACCTTCAGAGGATGCCTCGTTACCACTGAATGTGACTGTTGAACTCTCACCAAACGTGATGGTTCCTTGCTTATTATAAATCGCCCCACCGAAGGCGTTGCCACCTGTGGCAATTGCTGAGTTCCCATCAAACAAGGCCTCGTCCGTAAAATTCATATAACCGGTGTTATAAATCGCCCCGCCTTGGGAAAGAGCTGTATTGCCCATAAAGGTTGATTTACCCAAGGTCATGCCGTATGCGATAACATCTCCTTCTTTTTTGCCACCTGAGTTATAAATAGCACCACCTTCTTTGGCTGAGTTGCCAAGTGATATTTTGTTTCCCACTGAATCAAGGACATATTCCGTTTTATCGCCATCCTCATCTGCATCTTCTGTATCTTGCAAATATCCTCCAAACGTATTTCCCCCAGCCAAAAGCATGTATCCACTATTCCAAATCGCCCCACCACTAAAGGATGCCGTGTTACCCTTGAATGTGGCTGTTGAACTCTCACCAAACGTGATGATGCCTTCATCATTAGCAATCGCTCCACCACTACTAGAGGATGCCGTGTTGTCACTGAATGTGGCTGTTGACCCTGCACCAAACGTGATGTCTCCATAATTACTAATCGCCCCACCAGCAGAGGATGCCGTGTTTTCAGTGAATTTCGCCGTTGACTCTACACCAAATGTGATGGTGCCACAATCATTATAAATCGCTCCACCCTCACCTGTAATAGCAAGAGAACCTCCTAATGCCGTATTTCCACTGAATGTGGCTGTTGTCCCTTCACCAAACGTGATGGTACCAACATAATTATAAATCGCCCCACCAGTCATCATGGATGCCTCATTATCACTGAATGTAACTGTTGAATCCGAACCAAATGTGATCTCACCCTCATTCAAAATCGCCCCACCAAGATAGGATGCCTCATTATCACTGAATGTAACTGTTGAACCCGAATCAAACGTGATATCTCCAGAATTCTCAATCGCCCCACCACTGGCTGATGCCGTGTTACCACTGAATGTAGCTATTATCCCTTTACCAAATGTGATGGTACCTTCATTATAATTACCAATCGCCCCACCTTTAGAGGATGCCTCATTACCACTGAATATTGTTTTTCCATTAAATATGATACTACCATCCATATTAAAAATCGCCCCACCAAGAAAGGATGCTGTATTCCCAGTGAATGTGGCTGTTGAACTCGCTTCAAATGTGATATTACCTATATTAGCAACCGCCCCACCATTTTCTGTTGCTGAGTTATTTGAAAATTCAGTTATCCCTTTGAAATAGATAGTGGCATCTTCATTGTTAAAAATTGCACCACCTTTAACATTATATGAATTTAAAGTTACCTTGTTTCCCGAAAATGTGGCTTTTTTACCAAACGTGATGTCTCCATTATTATAAATCGCCCCACCAAGAGCATCGGTGTTAGTCCCATCACCAATGGCTTGGTTTTCAGTGAACACAGCACTCTCTTTAAATTCAATGGTTCCCTCATTATTAATTGCCCCCCCATGAGAATGATCAGATGAAGATTGTGTTCTATTCTCTGTGAATGTGCTTTCACCACCAAACGTGATGGTTCTCAAATTATAAATCGCACCACCACTATCAGATGCCTCATTACCACTGAATGTGGCTGTTGAATTTGCACCAAACGTGATGGTACCTCTATAATTATAAATCGCCCCACCATAGGTTGCCTCGTTACCACTGAATGTGGCTGTTGAACCCTCATTAAACGTGATAGTACCTCCATTAGCAATCGCCCCACCACCATCTTTGGATGTCGTGTTACCACTGAATGTGGCTGTTGACCCTGCACCAAACGTGATGTCTCCATTATTAAAAATCGCCCCAGCACCATCTTTGGATGTCGTGTTACCACTGAATGTGGCTGTTGACCCTGCACCAAACGTGATGGTGCCTTCATTATCAATCACCCCACCATATATGGATGCCGTGTTTCCACTGAATGTGGCTGTTGAATCCTCACCAAACGTGATGTCTCCAAAATTATAAATCGCCCCAGCATAAGAGGATGCCTCGTTACCACTGAATGTGGCTGTTGAACTCTCACCAAACGTGATATCACCTTTATTATAAATCGCCCCACCATAGGATGCCTCATTACCACTGAATGTGGCTGTTGAACCCGAACCAAACGTGATGTCTCCAGAATTATAAATAGCACCACCTTCTTTGGCTGAGTTGCCAAGTGATATTTTATTACCATCTGAATCAAGGACATATTCCGTTTTATCGCCATCCTCATCTGCATCTTCTGTATCTTGCAAATATCCTCCAAACGTATTTTCTCCAGCTAAAAGTATATATCCACTATTATAAATCGCCCCACCTCTTGCATTTCCTCTTTCTGATTCAGCTTTATTACCTGTGAATAACGTATCTCCATTAAATGTTATTCCATAGGTAATATTTGCGACTGCTGGGGTTTCTGGGTTACTATCCGTATCTTCAAAAACAACTGAGCCTGCATCATTATGAATCGCCCCACCGTAGGAGTCACCACCAACTCGTGTGCCATCCGCTTTCACCATGGCAGTTGCTTTAGCAGTGTTGTTTTTAAATTGTGCCTCATCATTAAAGGTCAGCACTGCATTCGCACCCTCATTGCGAATTGCACCACCGTGAGCGCTGTCACCTGTGGCTGAAGACTCGTTCCCCTCAAACGTCGCAAGTGCGTCGAATGTGATTGTGCCCAAATAATTATAAATCACTCCACCATGGGTGTTACCACCAACTAGTGTGCCATCCGATTTCTCCATGGTGGTTGCTTTAGCGATGTTGTTTTTAAATTGTGCCTCATTATCAAAGCTCAGCACAGCATTCTCACCACTATTATGAATCGCCCCACCGTAGGAGTCACCACCTGTTGCCGTTGCTGAGTTCCCCTCAAACCTCGCAAGTGCGTCGAATATGATGGATTCATAATTATAAATCGCCCCGCCTCGTGCGTAAACAGTAGTCAGTGAACCATCGGCGTTTGCTGTGGTGGTGTTGTTTTTAAATTGTGCCTCATTATTAAATCTCAGCACTGCACTCTCACCACCATTATTAATCGCCCCACCGAAGGCGTTGCCACCTGTGGCAATTGCTGAGTTACCATCAAACGTCGCAAGTCCACCAAATGTGATAGACCCACCATTATCAATCGCCCCACCGTAGGAGTCACCACCTGTTTCCGTTGCTGAGTTCCCCTCAAACCTCGCAAGTACGTCGAATGTGATGGATTCAGAATTATAAATCGCACCACCCTCTTTGGGTGCCGTGTTATCTTTAAATAAAAGCAAGGGGTCTGTTGTTTCAGACGAATTTATAAATTCAAGTGATGTTACAGATGTTGTTCCAGAATGCACACGAAAAACACCACCACCATAAGGTGGTAATAGTCTCATCGTATATGTTAAATTCTTACCAGCAAGATCAATGGTAGCATCAAATAAAATAGGTTGTCTTGCTGTTGTAACAACAGTTTCCAACTCTTCGGATGGGGTTAGGGTTGTTTCTGCCAAAACTGGTGAAGAAAGTGTTACGCATGAAAACATCATCATATTTAAAAGAAAGCACTTTTTAAGCACGTTTAAATATCTTTTTTTGAGCTCTTTAAGAGCAGTTCTTGATAAGTTTTGCATCAGATGCCTCCTTAAAAATAAAAAAATGTTTTACATGGTCTGTCCTTTTGTTAATTGTGGTGGGAAAAATTACCTTGCATACAATGATAACCCTTCTCCCATACTTTTATTATACCACGGGTTTTGACTTTTGAGCTCAAAATTTCCAAAAAAAATTTGCATTTTTTTAAACTTTTCTCAAAACACATTGAAAAATAAGGATTATTTCTTATCTAAAAATTGTCCAAAAATCGTGTTTTTTTGATTTTTTTTGAATTTTTGTAAAAAAAGAGGCGTATTTTTTCTTCAAAAAAGCACAAAAAAAGGAGCAAAAAATACCCCTTTTTTTATGTTTCAACCACCCAAAAAAGGTGTTAAAATTTAAATCATCCTTTCAACAGTCTCTCTTGAAACAGCAGAAAGATCCTTTTGCTCCACAACTGATTGTAAGACTTTTTTAGCTGCTGCTTTTGTTTCTTCATCAAACTTCAAATATTTTGCAAAAGCTGTGAATAATCTCGCAGCTAAATGTGGGTTGATTTTATCAATCTTTAAACATTCTTTTGCATAAAATTCATACCCCTCAGCTGTATGGAAAGAGGCTAAATTGCCAGCAAAAGCGCCCAACAACCCCCTCACCTTGTTTGGATTTTTATAATCAAACTTTGGATGAGATAACAAGGATTGAACCGTTTCAAGCGTATCTTTGCTTGTATCTCTTGCTTGAACAGCAAACCATTTGTTCAAAACCAAGTCATCCTCTTGATACATTTGATAGAAAGCTGCCAACGCTTCTTCAGCTTCAGGCAAATTATTGTTCACCAAAATGTTCAAAGCTGCAAGTCTATCTGTCAAATTGTTCGCTGTTTGATATTGTTCATAAACCAAACCAGCATGTTCTGTTAATGCCAAATATGAAAGAGCCACATTTTTAATTGCACGTGCTGCAAATGAGGCATTATCTGGCATATATGGCCCTTTTAAAACATTGTCTTTATAAACTTTTAAGAGTTCTTTTTTAAAGGTTTGGGCAAAGGCTTCTCTCATCATCTTACGCACAACTTTGATTTTGTGCATATTTACCACATCAGCTTTATCATATAAATCTTCTTCCGTTGGTAATGCAATCGCCCTTGCAACAAAAGCTTTATCCAAGCCTTTTTGCGTTAAATAAGAGCCCAATGCTTTAATGACTGGCATATTTGGTTTTTGAGCACCTTTTTCAACCATATCTGCCAACACATCTTTGGCATATTGATGACCAACTTCATAACGATTGAATAAATCTGAGTCATATTTCATCAAATGCAAGCGTTCATCTTTACTATATTTAATATCCAATGTGATTGGAGATGTGAAAAATCTGTTAATTGACAATACAGGCTTTTCTTTTAACCCTTTAAATATGAAAGATTGTTCTTTTTTACTCAAAATGAATGTGCCTGTTTTAATATCCTTACCATTCTTACCAACAAGCCCATATTGAAGTGGAATAACAAAGGGCTTTTTAGCTGTTTTGTGAGACTGTTTCAACGTTACAGTATAAACGCCTTCTTCAAAAGAGGTTTTCACTTTAACCGTAGGGCGACCTGGGGTTGAATACCAACGTTTGAAATCTGTTAAATCCTGACCTGAAGCATCCTCAATTGCTTTAACAAAATCATCAATTGTAACAGCTTGACCATCATGACGTTTAAAATAAAGATCACACCCTTTCATAAAGGCAGAATGCCCAACAATGGAGCGTTGCATACGAATAACCTCTGCCCCTTTTTCATAAATGGTACTTGTATAGAAATTGTCAATTTCATGATAGGAATCTGGTCGCACTGCATGTGCTAATGGACCATCATCTTCTGGGAATTGAACGGCTCTTAATGCTGTAACATCGTCAATTCTCGCAACAGCTCTTGAAAAAGTATCATACCCATATTCTGAATCTCTAAAAACAGTGAACCCTTCTTTTAAAGAAAGTTCAAACCAACTGCGAAGGGTAACCCTATCCCCTGAATAATTGTGAAAATATTCATGCGCAATCACGTGGTCAATATATTCATAAGAGGCATCTGTTGCCGTATCAGGAGAAGCAAGCAAAGCTGCATCATTAAAAATGTTTAATGATTTGTTTTCCATCGCCCCAGCATTAAAGTGTGACACAGCAACAATACTAAAACGATTTAAGTCATATTCAAGTCCAAAAACCTCTTCATCCCATTTCATGGCACGCTTTAAAGCATCTAATGCAAAAACCAAACGCTCTTGTTTGCCTCTTTCACAATAAAGATTTAAAGACACTTCTTTGCCTGACATGGTTTTATATGTATCTGAAATTGTATCTAAATCCCCAGCAACCAAAGCAAACAAATAGCAAGGTTTATTAAAAGGATCTTCAAAAACAACTGTATCCCCCTCGTCTTTTATTTTATTCCCATTTGAAAGAAGGACAGGGTATTTCTTTCGATCTGCATGAATGGTAACAATAAACTTACTTGGTACATCTGAATGATCTGGATAATATGTGATAGATCTAAACCCTTCTGGTTCACATTGCGTACAAAAAATATCATTTGAAACATAAAGCCCCATTAAACGCGTATTACTTTCTGGATTAATTTCAACCTCTGTTTCCAATATAAAAGAGGATTTTTCAGGTGATAAAATAAGAGATTTATCATCCAATTTATATGCTGAAGGAGGTAATACTTCTCCATCTATTTTGATAGATAGCAACTTCATATATTGCCCATTTAAAAGCAAATCTTTTGAAGTATCTACATCTTCAAATTGAAGTTTTGCTTTAACAATTGTTTTTGTCTTATCAAGTTGAAAATCCAACTCTGTTAATGGCAACTGATAATGTGGTGCGATATAATCTTTTCTATACTTTAAACTCATACAAATTTTCCTTTCATCAAACAAACATTTATTTTAAAACTTTATTCATCCAAAAGTGATATTTTTCTTCATCTGGGGGAATTCCTTCAGCCCCTAGCTTATAAATCAGCGCCAATCCCTTTATAGCTTGCAAATGGCCTTTTTGAGCTGCTTTTTCATAATATGGTATCGCTTGCGTTATATTTAAACCTTCAATATATCCTCGATCGATATAAATAGCATATGCATATTCAGCATCAACAAATCCCTGCTCTGCCGATTTTTGCATCCATTTAATAGCTTCAGTACGATTTTCTAAAATGCGATCTCCTGTATCATATAACAGAGCCAATTCATACTGAGCTTGCGCCAAACCTTTTTGAGCTGCTTTTTCAAGATATATCTTTGATTTTTGAAAATTTTGAAGTACTCGTGCTTCCTTTTTTTTATATAACAAGCCTAAATAATAAGAACTCAAAACAGAAAGTGATGAATCTTTAGCACGTTCAGTTAACAAATAATATTTTTCAGCCTTTTTAAATTCTTTATTATAATCAGCTTGTTGAGCCTTTTCAAACAACTCTGAAGAGGTTAAAAAGAAATCTTTAAAAACAGCATAAGAAACACCCATTAATGAAATAAGAGTCAACAAAAGAAGAAAACTTGAAAGTCTGGTCCCTTTTTTTAATTTTAACATTTTTCCCCTTTACAAAATAAATCAAGCTGTGTTATAAGCTTTTTAAACACCTCATTACAGAGGAGTTTTTTATTTTTAATGCTATGTTTAGCTATCTTAAAAGGAAAAATAATTTTGTGCAAGGCTTTTTCTTATAAAAAATATGATTTTAACCCAACAACAGGTGTTTTATCTTTATATTATACATTAGACACATATTCATTTTGTGAAAAGATAACATTTCCACACGCACCTTTTTCGTTAAATGAAAATCAAAAAAAAGCGTTAGACAACATATTTTTTCTAACCCATATCGCTTTGGGGATTAGTTATTACAAAACATTTTGTCCCGAAAAATTAGAAATTTTATCTGGAACATTAACACAAGACGAAGCTCTCTTTTTCAATAAATTTTATTTAGAAGGATTGGGTGAATTTGCTGTTCGAAATGGTTTAAACCTTCAAAATAAAATTCATTTTCCATTCAAGCAAAACTTTAAAAGAGAAATTTTAGATTTTGAATTAGATAAGAAATTTCTCATTCCAATTGGTGGAGGAAAAGATTCATGTGTAACGTTGGAACTTTTAAAAAGAACACAACAAGATTTAACAGCTATTTCTGTTGGAACAGCAAGACCCATTCAAGAATGCATTCAAAAAGCAGATGTACCCTCTTTGCTCATCACAAGAAAAATTGATAAAAAACTCTTAGAACTTAATCAAGAAGGAAAAGTTTACAATGGACACGTCCCCATAACTGGGCTTCTTGCCTTTTTGCTTTGGGCAAGTGCTGTTTTATATAATTACAAGTATATTGTCATGAGTACTGAAAGTTCAGCAAACAGTGGAAACTTAATGCAAGGGAACCTTAAAATTAACCACCAATATAGCAAAAGTTATGATTTTGAATATGATTTTTATAAAATCTGCCAAGCAATTACACCCAAGTTTTTGTATTTTTCACTCTTAAGACCTTTATTAGAAATTAAAATTGGATCTTTATTTGCAACCTATTGTGAAAAATATTTTTCCGTTTTTACAAGTTGCAACAAGGCTTTTAAACTGGACAAAACAAAACGACTAGATAGATGGTGTGGCTGTTGCGACAAATGCCGTTTTGTATTTTTAATTCTTGCTCCTTTTATGAATAAAGAAGATTTAATTGCAGCTGTGGGAACAAATCCTCTTAATGACTTATCTAATCTAGACGGGTACAAAGAACTACTTGGATTAAGTGGATACAAACCTTTTGAATGTGTAGGGGAAGTTGAAGAATGCCAAGCTGCTTTTCACTTGTTATTGAGTAAAAAAGAATATCAATCTGGCGCCATTATTCAAGCTCTGAAAGAGAAAGTACCCCAACCAAAAAAAGATGTATTCTCTCTTTTAGATGAACACCTCATTCCACAGGAGATTTATGATGAAATTTCAAAACTTATCAAATAAAACCATCGCCATTTGGGGAATGGGGAAAGAAGGTACTTCTGTTCAACAAATTTTGAAACAGCACACAATAGATAGCAAATTTTTAATCATCACAGAAGAAAACACTCAAGACATTTTTAAAGCTGATGTGCTTGTTAAGTCACCTGGTGTTTCACTTTATAGACCTGAAGTGCAAGATGCTATTCAAAAAGGTATTGTATGCACTTCTGGGACAAATCTTTTTTTCAGCAACAAACCTAAACAAACAAAAGTGATTGCTGTAACAGGCACAAAGGGCAAAAGTACTACATCATCCCTGCTCTTTCACACATTAAAGACATTAGGTGCAAATGTTGGTTTAGCAGGAAACATTGGAAAACCTTTAATTTTATGCTTAAAAGAAAAAAATGACATTATTGTTGCAGAACTTTCAAGTTATCAAACAGCCGACATAAAGGCTGAAGTTGAAATTGCCGTATTAACAAATCTATACCCCGAACATTTACAATGGCACACAACACATGAAAAATATTATGATGATAAAATAAATTTATTAAATCAAAGCAAGATTTGCATCATTAATGGAAAACACGAAAAAAGCATTAAAAAAACAAGTCATTTAAAAAATCGCGTTTTTTTCAATAATGAATCTGAAATACACTATAAAAATGGATTTTTTTATGATAACAAGACAAAGCTTTTTGAAACAAAAAGTCTTGCGTTAATGGGAGAACACAATATTGAAAACGCTTGTGCTGTTTTATGCGTTTTAAAAAAATTGGGATATTCCCTTCAAGAAGCAGAAAAAGCATTTAAAAGTTTCACACCTCTGCCCCATAGGCTGCAAATTCTTGGTACAAAAAACACCTTAACTTATGTTGATGACAGTATTTCAACCACACCTGAAACAGCCATCGCTGCTGTTAAGGCGTTTTTATCTTATCCATTTATCACATTACTGGTTGGTGGGATGGATCGAGGGCAACAATACGAAGAGCTTATCCAATTTTTAAGCACAATAAAAGAAAAGACCTGTCTTATCACACTGCCTGACACAGGAGCAAAAGCTTATACACTTGCGAAAGAAAAAAATATTTTTTGCTTAAACGCTCAAAATATGTCTGAAGCTGTTCAACTCGCTCAAACCTATACAAAGGAAAATGGGATTGTACTTCTTTCCCCAGGAGCGCCGAGCTATAACCTTTATAAAAATTTTGAAGAAAGAGGACAAGATTTTGAAAAAAATATTTTTTAAAATTTTTAACTTGTCATCAAAAATAAGATATGATAGATAATAAAAAAACAAACATTTCTTCAAAGGGAGAATTCATGAAAAAAGAAAGAACAATAAAAAAACATAAAAAAGTTTCATCTGTTGTCTTACTCTGCACTATTCTTTATGGAGCCGGGGTCTTATCTGGTGTATATGGTGGAGCTGTTTTAAAAAAAATTAAAAAAACGTTTTCCTCTCCAATGGCTTCTTTTGTCATGTCGACATATAATCGTGAAAAATCCCTTCCAGGCGCTATGGATTCCATGCTTAATCAGACATATGACGACTTTGAAATTGTTGTTGTCAATGATGGCTCCACAGATGGAACAGCAAAGATTTTAGAAGAATATGCAAAAAAAGATTCTCGTGTTGTTGTCTTAACAAATAAAACAAACCAAGGACTTGTTGCTGGCCTTAACAAAGGGATTGACGCAGCACGGGGCAAATATATTTTAAGAATGGATGATGATGATAAATCCATGCCTTATCGTGTAGAAAGACAAGTTCTTATGATGGAAAAAAATCCTCACATTGCCATCATGGGCGCTGGTTTTAGTGGTGAAAACACCCCTAAAAGCACAAAAGATCCTATTTTAACCAATCCAGACGAGCTTGAAATCAACACCTATTTTTCAAGTGCACTTGCCCATCCAACCATTATCATTCGCAAAGAATTTTTAGATAAAAATAACATTCGTTATGATGAAAATTATTTATATGCAGAAGATTGTGGCCTTTACAAAAAAGTATTAGAACACGGTGGTAAAATTTCAGCTATGGCTGAGGGTGTTTTAATTTTTGGATATATGAAAGGTTTGGTTAAACCCCAAAATTACGGGTTTACACAAGCTGAATCCTTCAAAAAATTACAAAAAGATAAATTAAAACCTTTTTTTGATGCTCCATATGAAATTTTAGGTGCATTTAATGGAACTGTCAACCGTTGCATTATGCTCAAAGAAATGGTTCGTACAAATAAAGAAAAAAAGATCCTCAATCAATCTATTTTAGAAAAAAGATATGAAAATACATGTCCTCGAGAAGGGGAAAAAACACTTTATTTAGTACATAAAGATTGGGAATCATTTATCGCTTTTAAAGACGATAAAACCATTTATCGCAAAGATGTTCCAACTGAAATAGGGAAAATTTTGGATAGTTCTGATAGCCACATTACCATAAAATGGGAACATTACATTAAACCTGAAACATTTGTCAAAAACAGTCAAAAGGAATATAAACACATCACAAAAATTATCAATAAAAATGATAAAAATGCACGCACATTTACAGTGAAACACCCATATTGGCATGATATCATTGTTATCCAAAACGATAAAACATTCTATCGTGCAAGTTCTATAACTGAAACAGGTCATATCCTTAAAGAAACAAAAAATAGCTTTGTTATTAAATGGGATAAATGGCCAAATGAAGAAACATTTGAAAAGAAAGGAAATACATTAACTTTCTTAAAAGATAATTCAAAAGAACAAAAATCTATTAAAAAAACAAAAAAATAATCTTCATTTAACAAAAAACACCTCTTAAAAAAAGAGGTGTTTTTTTTATGGTTAAACTGAAGCTTTCAATAATGCTTTTGTATAAGAAGATTGTGGATGTAAAAAGACATTCTCAAGAACACCATATTCCTCAACAACACCAGATTTCATAACCAAGACATAATCACACATAGATTGTACCAAACTCATGTTATGCGTAATAAATATACAAACAAAACAATACTTTTCTTGCAACTTAAACAAAAGGGACTTTAATTTTCCTTGAGTGTGTTTATCTAAGGAGGCCATCACTTCATCCAAAATCAAAATTTTTGGTTTCAAAATCAAAACACGGGCCAAAGCTACTCTTGCTTTTTGACCACCGGATAATTCATGTGGATATCTTGACAACAAAAGAGTGGGGTTTAAACCAACAGAGCAAAGAACTTCCTCAACCAAAGTCAATCTTTCTTTTGCCTTTAATTTAGGACAATGAATTTTTAACCCTTCTTGCACAATATCAAAAACGGTTAAACGAGGGTTTAATGAACTTGCTGGATCTTGCATAACCATTTGAATATCAGCCCGTTTTTTAAAAAGATTTTTACCTTTAAGAGTTAAAAAATCATCTTTTTCAATCAAAACACGACCACTTGACGGAATAAGGCGCATCAATGCTTGTACAAGTGAAGACTTCCCTGCACCACTTTCACCAACAATACCAAGAGTTTGACCTTTTTTTAACGAAAATGAAACATTTTGAACAGCCTTAAATGAGCCAAAAGAAACTGATAAATTTTGAACTTCTAAAAGAGGGTCTCCCTCTCCTTTTTCAAAAAGTTTTAAACGAACTTTATTCACAAATGGCATCTTTGTTGAAACAATCACACCTGACTTCATCACATAAACCCGATCAGCCATTTTTCGAACAATTGATTGGTCATGAGTGATAAACAAAATGGCTAATTTTAATTTACGTTGTAATTTTTTCAACAACACTAAAATTTCAGCTTGAACTGTCACATCTAATGCAGTTGTTGCTTCATCAGCAATCAATAAAGATGGTTTAGCAGCCAATGCCATTGCAATCATCACACGTTGACGCTGTCCACCTGAAAGCATGTGTGGATATGAATTATAAATACGTTCGCAATCTGTTAATTCAACCAAATTTAAAAGTCGATAAACCGCTTCTCTCGTTGCTTTCATATGATGCAACTTTAATACTTCCATAATCTGATTACCGGCTGTATGCAAGGGATTTAAACTTGTCATTGGCTCTTGAAAAATCATACTGATTTTTCGTCCTCTAACTTGTTGTAACTGTTTTTCATCCAACTTCATTAAGTTTGTTTTCTTTAAATAAATATCCCCTTTATATGTGGCATTTCGATGAAGCTTTAAAATACTTTGTGCTATGGTTGATTTACCTGAACCACTGTTCCCTATCAAAGCAACAAACTCTGCTGGTTTTAAAGCGATTGAAACGCCTTTAACTGCTTGAAAATTTTTAAATGAAACATAAAGATTTTTAATTTCTAATAAATTATGCATTCTTATCCTCCTGATGTGGATCAAATGCATCTCTGACCCCTTCCCCAATAAAAATAAGCAAAGACAAAAGAATGGTCATAACAAAAAAAGCTGTCAACCCAAGCCATGGAGCTGATAAATTATCTTTTCCCTGCCGAATTAACTCTCCCAAACCTGGTGTTCCTATTGGCAAACCAAATCCCAAAAAATCTAATGCTGATAAAGAAACAATTGAAGATGATAGCATAAATGGAATATAGGTAATTGTGGCAACCAAGGCATTTGGTAAAATGTGTCTCCACATAATCATAAAATCGCTTACACCTAATGTTTTGGCAGCTTTAACATAATCCAATCCTCTTGTCTTTAAAAATTCAGCACGCACAACACCTGTTAACTGTGTCCAACTAAATAGTAATAAGATAAAAAGCAAACTAAAAAACGAAGGAGCTATCAAGCTTGAAACAATAATCAAAATAAACAATTGTGGCAAAGAAGACCAAATCTCTAAAACACGACCAATAACCAAATCAACCTTTCCACCAAAATAACCTTGAATTGCACCAATAAGAATTCCAATAACAGCAGACAAAAAGGTCAGTAAAATTCCAAAAAGAAGACTAATTCGTAAAGCATATAATAATCTTGCTAATACATCACGTCCTTGATCATCTGTACCAAGCAAATGTTTTTTGTTCGGTTTTGATGGAAAAGGCTCTAGTGAATTATAGTCCACTGTATCATATGCATATTTAATTGGTGCATTCACCGTAAATACATCATTTTCTTTAATATATTTTTTTGTATATGGATCTGAAAAATCAGCCCTTGTTGGCAATTTTCCACCAACAAACTCATCTGAAACAAATTCAAAAATAGGAAAAAAAACTGCCTTTTTATCCATTAAAATTAATGGTTTATCATTTGCCAAAAAGGGAGCACAAAGTGAAATAATAAATATAAGCAAAAACAAATACCAAGAAAATCTTGCTTTTTTGTTCCGTTTAAATGCCTGTTTTCTTTTATCACCCAATAAACTCATCACATCATCCTCTTTTCAAAATGAATGCGTGGGTCAATCAATGTATAAATAAAATCACTGATTAAATTTAAAACTAACCCCAACAAGGCAAACAAATAAAGGGTTCCAAAAATAACGGGATAATCTCTATTTTGAACAGCTTCATACCCCAAAAGACCCAAGCCATCCAATGAAAAAATAACTTCAATTAACACTGAACCTGTAAACAACATTCCAATCAACATGGAAGGAAAGCCAGCAATAACAATCAACATCGCATTTCGAAACACATGCTTATAAAGAACTTGTGTTTCACTTAAACCCTTAGCTCTTGCTGTTGTAACATATTGTTTGCCAAGTTCATCTAAAAAAGCATTTCTTGTTAAAAAACAAAGGCTAGCTAACCCCCCAATTGTTAGCGACAATACTGGCAATGTAATGTGACGCAAATAATCAACTATCTTTTCAAAAAAAGATAAACTTGAAAAATTGTCACTCACAAGTCCTTTTAAATAAAACCAAGAAAAATACTCTCCTCCTGCAAACAAAACAATCAAAAAAATTGCAAACAAAAAGGATGGAACCGCATACCCAATGGTTAAGAAAAAACCACTTATCCAATCGAATGGGGTGTTTTTTTTCACAGCACGTTTAATCCCCAAAGGAATTGCAATGAAATAAATCAAAGCCGTTGAAAACACACCCAAAGAAATTGAAACAGGCATTTTTTCTAAAACCAAATCAATGACTTTTTTATCTTGATAAAAACTCTTTCCAAAATCAAAAGTTAAATAATTTTTAATCATTAAAAAAAAGCGTTTATGTGCTGGCTTATCAAAACCAAAGCGTTTTTCAAGCTCAAGACGAAGCTCATCCTTTAAACCTTGTGTACCCCGATAAGATGTTGTTGAAACCATGGATCCAGAACTTGCTGCTAAAGAACCAGTACCCGAAATGCGTGCTGTTGCATCTGGCGAAAGACCTGTTTCTAGCTTAATCATCATCTGCTCAACTGGCCCACCTGGCGCTAATTGAACAAACAAAAAATTTAAAAACATAATTCCAAAAAGTGTTACTGGAATAAGCAACACACGTTTCAAAAAATAAGATTTCTTCATAGTGCTATACTGAACAAAAAAAATCAAAAAATCAAGCGATTTCTAATAAAAAAAATCAACTTAACAAAAAAAATATTACTTAATTTAAAACTTTAATCAAATAATTTAATTTATTGATAAAAAAATACTTATTTGTTTTACATACAGGCTTTTAAAGCCTCCACAATTCCCTCAGCAAAAATTGTTGTCATTTCATCAATTTTTCTTTGATACTCATCATCAGAAAATCGTGGCAAAATAGAACAAGTTGTTCTAATCCTTAAAAAATGATCCTTGTAATTACCTAATAACAACGTATTAGAAATATCATCATCTTGTCCATAAACACCATAAAATTTAATGCGATTAACCTTTAAGTTACGTTGCCTTTCAACAGGAAAAGAGGTTTTATCCTTTAACTCACGCAAAACTTTATTATTACTTAAACGACTTTGATTATTTGAATAAAAAGAAATTTTTGCTTTGCAAAATGCATTTTCATATTGATGGGTAAACCCCTTCCCTTTTTGAGATGTTTCAAAATCCCAAAAGGCATCTACCAAAGGACTTTTTGAAAAATTCAAATCACGCATATCTTGACTAATTAAGACAACAGGTGGCAATCCAAGCAAACATGTTGAAACTTGACGCGAAGCCAAGCTTTTTGCCTGAACAGATGTTGCAAAACAAGTCAATACAACCAATCCAAAAAGTGAGGTAAATGCCTTTTTCATTAGGATCACCCATAATTATAATTGAGTTTGAATAATACCCCAAAAATCTTCAACCTTCAAACTAGCACCCCCAATAAGAGCGCCATCAACATCTTTTGCATTTAACAATTCTTGCGCATTACTTGGTTTAACAGAACCACCATACAAAAGTCGCATACTTTCAGCCACCTCTTGACCCAACAATGTTGCAACTTCAGCACGAATAGCTGTGTGCATCTCTTCAACATCGGCTAATGAAGGAACCTTTCCTGTACCAATTGCCCAAACAGGTTCATATGCAATAACTGTATTTTCACCTGTTGCTGTTGTTGGAACAGATTCTCTCACCTGACGGCAAACAACATCAAGAGCTTGACCTGCTTCTCTTTCTTCCAAAGTTTCACCCACACAAATAACAGGAATGAGGCCCTTTGAAATTGCATTAACAGCTTTTTCACGAACAACAAGATCAGTTTCATGACGCATTGCTCGTCTTTCTGAATGGCCAACAATAGCATAAGCTGCCCCCAAATCAGCGACTTGAGCTGCTGAAACATCCCCTGTGTATGCACCAAAATCTTTTGGAGCCAAAGAAACATCTTGTGAACCCAAAGCAACGCCATCATGAGGCAAATCAGCAATCAAACCCAACAAACTCATTGGAGGACAAATAAGAACATCAAAATCTCCTTTTTGAGCAGCTACTGCTTCAAAAACGCCTTTTGCAAGTGCAAGTCCTTCTTTTTTTGTTTGGTTCATTTTCCAGTTACCAGCGATTAATTTTCTTCTCATAAAACCTCCTAAAATGGCATTAAAAATTCAAAAATAAAAATAAGCATATGTATTTTTTAAAAAAGTACTTTTTACTTACCAACTTTTTGAAAGATTAGCACGAATTAAGTTGCTTTTCAAGAATAATCTTAAAAAACTTTTTATCAAAAAAATCCCTTGACAACTTATGCCAAGGGATCTTTTTTTTCAAACCTTCTATAACCGGTCTTTATACACATTATGTGCATTTGATGCAATTGCAGAGTTCACTTCTTGAGAAGAATACAATTGCCCACTATTTGCCAATGTGCCATTCCCCGTATCAGAGTTTGTATTATCGTTTCCAGTTCCAGAATTTGAGTTATTATTATCTGTCCCAGTGTTTGTATTACTATTTGTGTTTTCATTTGTGTTTGAATTAACAGTTGTTTCTGTTTTTTTATCATCTTTGTTAAACCAACCACCTTTTCTAAATCCAAAATAGCCAAGAACTGCAACCAAAATAATACCTAAAACCCACCAAATCCACTCTTGGTTACGTTCCCACCAACTCTTTTCTTGTGCACCATCATGCTTTGCATTTGCCACAGCATCAACAACAGCTGGCGTTACATCTGTACTTGTTGGATTTGGCGTTGGTGTCGTCCCAACATCAACAGATGTACCTGGGGTATTACGACTAGGCGTTTCAGGCGTGTTTCCAGAATCCTGAGGAGGACGATCCGTTGTTCCTCTTGAATTTAATAACGCCGTTAATTCTTTTTGATTAGCGTTAGAAGCTCTCATCAGAACCTCTTGTTGATTATTACGTTGCTGTGTATAAGGATTTTGAGCATCCTTCATTGCTTCAGCATGGTATGCATTGTAATAATTTGGGATATCCTCTTTTAAGTGCATAGAAAGTTTAACCAATCCACCAAGAATCTCTCTTTTCTTATTTGGATCAGTTTCTGTTGCCAATTGAGCCTCAAGATCAGCCATTTGAGCATACATCGTAGCCAATTTGCTTTGAGCATCTGCTTGAGCTGTCAGCGTCGCTTTCCTTTCTTGATCTTGCTCAGCTGCGATTTTTGACCTTAACGCACCTTCTTGCTCACCCCAATAAGTTGCCACACGTTTATACCATTCACTCAAAGGTTCCCCTTCTTTACGAGCTAAAGTATCAACTTCAGCAACTGGGTCTTCCCTTTCTTCTTCCTTAGCACCAGCTTCTTTTAACCTATCAACAATTGCTTGAGCAGCTTTAATCTTTTCTTGATCTTCGGTTTGCTTAGCTTCTTCAAGCTTTTGAAGAGCCAATTGCAAAGGTGTTTGCCCATCTTTTGAAGCCTTATTAACATCAGCTTTATGTTCAATAAGAGCATTGAGCAATTCAATATCACCCCGTGCCACAGCAATTGATAATGGAACCATTCCACTGGTTGGAACATTTTGAGCTGGGTCAAATTCATTGATATATTCAGCTGCGCCTCTGGTGAGAAGCTCTCTGACACGATTAAGCTCCAACTCCTCTTTTCTCAACTCTGCAAAAAATTCTTCCAACGTTGGGTTTTGAGGTTGTGGCTCAGTCAAACCAAGCGCTTTTTGAGCTTCAGCACTTAACTGAACTTTTTCATTTGTTGCACCATGCTTTCTCAAAACCTCAATATAAGACTTAAATTTTGCCAGGTTTTCAGGTGAAATACCACCATCAGCAGCAACCAACTCATTCAATCCTTCATAAACCAAATCCAATGGTGTAAAACCATCTTTATTCTTTGGATTAACTTCAGCTCCAGCCCCAATAAAGCGCTCAATAGTTTCTACAGAAGTCAATCCTACACAAATGCGATGAAGGGCTGTTTCCTGATCATTATCCCTTGCATTGATATCAAA
>JAZSGT010000018.1:0-3718 GCA_045532865.1 Alphaproteobacteria bacterium | reverse complement strand
TATTCTTATAAAAATCATCCCAAAAACGAATATATTTTCCCGTTGCTATATACAGTATCGCTATTTTTTTAGGTTCGGCATATTTTACTTTTGATTCTTGTACCAATTTATATTGGTTTGGTACATCTGGATCTTTCATATAATTTCGTTTACTTTCTGTTGTTTCAATCGTAAAAGTATTTTCTGTTTTTCTTGAATATGTTAACTTTTTAAAAGGCCTTTTATACTCTCCTTTTTTCACATCATAAAAATATAACTTAGAAACACCATACTCTGAAATATATACCTTATCTTTAGTATCAAGGACTGGCACCCAACAATGAAAAAGCCAATAATATCCAACAAAACCCAACAAAAAAAGGACTAAATTTTTCCGTGTTTTTAAACTTAACATTCCCAACCCCATGTTTTTATTTTTAACGACCCTTATTTTCGCGGATTGGTAGAAAAATGTATTTAAATGGATAACACATTGATTTGTTGAGGAATTTTTATGCTTGTTTTGCTTAATAAAATATGCTAAATGTATGCAAAAATAACGGTCGTTTTTTTTGCACACATTTCTCTTCCCCATACTTTTATTATACCATAGAATAGGTTTTTTGAGGTTAAAAAAGTTAAAAAAATATTAATATTTTTTAAAAATAATATGTAACTTACTGATTTTAAATATTTATTTTTTGACAAAAATTAAGCATAAAATTGCCGTTTTTGTGATTTTTTTATGTTTTTAGGGTGTTTTTTTAGTGATTAAAAAGGGGCGATTTTAATGTTTTTTTATAATAAAAATCCAGCAGAAAAAACGACCATTTTTCTTTCCGAAGATTAAAAAACAACAAAAGGACAGATCATGTAAACACTTTTACCATTAAACTAAAGGAGGCATCCCATGACACATTTTTCAAAAACGACCCTCAGAGAACTAAAAAAACGGTATTTAAATGTTCTAAAAAAATGCCTTCTTGTGAATTTGGGTTTAATCCTTTTATCAACACCTGTTTTAGCTGGAACAGCGACAAAAAATGATGGTTCCACAGGAGTGCAAATTAGAAATGATTCTGAGCTTTTGAGCTATTTAAAAGACAAAAATTACCATGTTGTAACAGATGGTGTATTTGAAAATATTGTCGTAGATGCGAGTGGGAATACATTGACATATCTTGGTGTTCCAAATACAGATGGCAGCTACACCTATGAACGGCAAGGCGGTATCCTCAAAAATACTGCAGATGGCAATTTAACTTTCACAGGTGGTAAAATTACTTTTAAAGATGGTAATGTATTTTCAAACACGCCAACCAATTCATTGGGGACACACCATCCTGAAGGAGCCGCCATATATAATGAGGGTCATATAACTTTTAACAATGAAGTTGACTTCACAGATAATAAAACAATTTCAAGTAGATGGACCACAGAGAGTCATGGTACTGTTTATAATTCCGGAGAGATTTTATTTCAAAAAAAAGCCTCTTTCAATCAAAATGAACTTCACTCGGCAATGTTGGCGGAAGGAGTGATTTATAACACAAAAGAAGGTATAATCAAATTTAATGATGTTGATTTTATCCAAAACAAGGCAGGGGATAAAGATTTTATTACTACGGAAAATAAGAGTGGCCATTTTTATGGTGGAAATGCAGGTATTACAAATTTGGGAAGTATTGAAATTTCAGGTGTTTCAAATTTTAAACGAAATTCCTCTATAGGGCAGAGTGCTTCAGCAGCTGCTGTAAAAAATGGTGGTGGAACAATAAAGTTTATTGGTCATGCAACATTTGAAGAAAATCATTCAGAAGATGTTCGTGCGGGGAATGTTTTTGGTGTAGTTACAAATACTGGTACAATAGAATTTACAAGTGCTGATTTTATAAATAATATAGGTATTTCACCGGCAACAAATGGTGGAGCAGTAGGTTTATATGGAAAAAACAGTAAGCTGACTTTTACTGGCTTGGCGAGATTTATAGGTAACCAAGGAATTGGTACAGAAAATGCACGAGGTGGTGCTTTGTATGTTGCAGATGGAACAGCTGAATTGGCAGATGTACAATTTATAAACAATACTGCTTCTGCACCAACAGGTAACGTATATGGGGGGGCACTGGCTGTTAGGGCTTCAACAAGTCAAGTTGCAATTAATGGAACAGCTTTATTTCAGGGAAACAAAGCCATTGGAAAAATAGCTCATGGCGGAGCTGTATCTGATTTTATGAAAGGAACAGGAGTAACTTTTAAAAATAAAGCAACTTTCCTTGAGAATAGCGTTGAAGGTGAAGAAGTATATGGTGGTGCATATTATCTAGAAGATGCAGGACACACAGCAACCTTTAAGAACGGCTTTCATTTTGAGGGGAACAAAGAGATAGAGGTTAAAACAGCAGAAGATGGAACAGTAGCTAAAACAGAACGGTTAAATGATATTTATATGGCAGATGGCATAATCAATATAGAGGGCTCAAATGCTGATGCAGAAGAATACATCGGAGGTGGTATCAGAGGATCTGAGGGGAAAGGCACTATTAATAAATCAAGTGTTGCCACATTGGTGTTTGGGGAAGAATCTGATAATACAGGATACACAGGTATTTTTAATCAAACGAATGGTAAAACAGTTGCAAATAGTGAAAAGTTTTTAGGTGGCACAAATAACATTGATGGTGGATTACTTGAAACGCATGGCAGTAAAATTAACTATACCGCCATTGTGGGTGGCACAGGTAGTTTAACGCATTTTGCAACAACGACCAATCCGGTTGAAATCAAAGGATTGTCGTTTAAAGAGGGAGCAGAGGGTCTTGTTATGACATTTGCAAATGGTCTGAAAGATGGAACGGTCCATTACGCTCTTAATCAAAATTTGGTTGGGGAAGAAAAAAATCAATTAACGTTTGCAGATACAAAATTATCAGTTCCGGATACGTTTGAATTTAAAGGAAAAGTATTGGCAAAAGATGTTGTTTTAGAAAGTGATGGGCAACAAATAAAATTTAAAGATTTAGCGGTTGCGGATAATAGTGTGTTAGATGTTAAAACCAATCAGGTAGAAACGCAAACACTCACACTTGGTAAAGATTCAATGATTGGAATAACTTTAAAAACGGCACAAGAAAAAGGCTCTTTGGAGACAGAGGAGCTCTTAGCCGGAAGCGGAGCAAAAATCGCCTTAACAGTAGATGAGCAATTTGAAGGTGGACTGGTAAAGTTGTTTCAAGAAAATAATCCCTTAAAAGAGCTCCCATTAGCTGAAAATAAGCTCTATAATCTGATAGAAGTAGAAGAGGGAAAATATTCCATTACGAGCAAAGAGACAAAAGCATTAAAAGAATCGTTAGGCACAACTAAAGAAGAAACCAAAACGGTAGAGGCCTTGTTAAGTGGCACTTCTGAGCATGAGAACTTTAATGCAGTACAAAGAGAACTGTTAAGTCATTTGCAATCGGATGATAAGGGTTCAGTTTTAAAAGCTAAAAAGGCATTAAGAGTCTTAGGTGGTGCAGAAAACAGATTACATCAATCAGTATCTGTGTCAGAGTTCACCCAGTTGCATAACATTATTGCACAAATGTTATCTGGGTTAACAACAGATACAGTGGGCAGAGCCGGCGGGGATGTAGAGCCACGATCAAAGGTCTATATCAAAGGCTTGTATGACCGGGTCAAATCCTTAACAGGAGCGGGCTTTGTTATCAGGAGTAAAGGAGCGGTATTGGGCGTA
>JAZSGT010000024.1:0-3754 GCA_045532865.1 Alphaproteobacteria bacterium | reverse complement strand
ATATTATTTTAAATTTAAAAAAAGTCCTTTACATCAAAAAATAAACAAGCTAAAGTATAAAAAACAAAACAAGGAGTTAACAAATGGTTAAAATTGCTATCTGGTGTCGTCATCAAGAAACTTCCATTATTGGAATGGGTCCTAACATCCCTTGGCATATTTCAAGTGATTTTAAAAGATTTAAACGTATCACACAAAATAAAGCCCTTCTTGTTGGTCAAACAACTTATGAAAGTTTCCCCAATCGAACGCTCCCTAATCGCAAAATATATATCCTTTCTTTTGACAAGGATTATAAGGTTTCCGACCCTCAAAATCACAAACTGATTCCTCTAGACAGTGTCGCTGATATTCAAGAGGAACTTTATATCTCAGGTGGGGCTTCAATCTATAAACTCATGATGGAAAAAAGCATGCCAGATTTTATTGTAGATAGCGCTTATATGGGACAAATTGACCCGTCATTTAAAGGAGAACCTGTTACCATTTCAAGAAGCATTGAATTAATGCATCAAAATTATCAAAAAATCACTGATGATTTTATTCTCGATAACATCAACACCACCATTTGGGTTAAAAAAGATTCCTCAGTGGATGAAAAAGTTCTTGAACATTTAAAGAATGCGATTTATAACTTCTAAGACGAAGCGATACGATATATTATAAAAGGGAAAATATTATGAAACAATATCTTGATTTATTAAAGCATGTAATGGAAACAGGCGTTGATAAGCCAAACCGTACTGGAATTGATACACGATCAATCTTTGGCGCTCAAATGCGTTTTGACTTATCCAAAGGCTTTCCCCTTGTAACAACAAAAAAAGTTCATTTAAAATCTATTATTCATGAACTTATTTGGTTGCTCTCTGGGAACACAAACATCAAATATTTGCAAGATAACAATGTGCGCATTTGGAACGAATGGGCTGATGAAAATGGCAACCTTGGCCCTGTCTATGGTGCACAATGGCGTAATTTTAATGGCGAAGGTATTGACCAAATTAAAGATGTTGTTAATCGCCTCAAAACAAATCCCAATGATAGACGCATGATTGTGAGTGCTTGGAACCCTGCTCAAATTGACAAAATGGCCCTCCCCCCTTGTCATGCTTTCTTTCAATTTTATACCGCAAATGGCAAACTTTCTTGTCAACTCTATCAACGCAGTTGTGACTTGTTTTTAGGTGTTCCATTCAACATTGCCTCCTACTCTCTTTTAACAATGATGATGGCTCAAGTAACAGGGTTTGAACCAGGTGAATTTGTCCACACATTGGGCGATGCACACATTTATCACAATCACTTTGACCAAGTTAAAGAACAACTTACACGCACCCCTTATGATTTACCAAAAATGAAAATTAATCCTGATGTAAAAGATATCGATAACTTCAAATACGAAGATTTTGAACTCCATGATTATCAATGTCATCCAACATTAAAAGGGATTGTTGCTGTTTAAAACAACCAAAAGTGTTGAAAAATAATTTCAACACTTTATAACTTTTTTATTTTAACGGAAAAATATATAATGAGACACATCTTTCTTGCTATACTTTTATTAATGGTTTTTAAAGGTATTATTTATCTTTTTTGCGCTGATCACATTAAATACTTAGCTCAAAAAATGGCAGATATTGACCCCTTACAATACAAAATCTTTGGAATGCTTCTTTTATTTATGAGTTTTATATTATGGGTTGGATGGCTAAGGCACATGTTTTAACTCCTACATAACAAACAAAAAAGGTCAGAATTTTCCTTAAATTTCTGACTTTTTTTGTTCTTTATTTAATTATAAAAACTTTTTTATTTTTAACAAAAAAAATGTAATAATAACTTAGTATTATTAAATATTTTTAAACTAATTGTTAAAGTAATAAATTGCTTTATTTGTATCAAAAAGATGATTATCTTTTAATATTCTCGATCGTACAATAATTTAAAAATTTTGTCTAAACCAACTTCTGTTTGTTTTGGTCTATGCCCCTTTTGAATAAGACGTGGTTTTTTATGCCCCAAAGGAACAAAGGTTGTATCCAATTTTTCAGCTGCCCCTTCATAAAAATCTATCACATCATCAATTTCTCTATCGTCAATGTGAACAGATACACCTCTTTCCATCAACAAATTTAAACATCTAAATGCTGACATAATTTGTTTTGGCGTTGTAATGCTTGTATCTAAAATTTTATCAATCAACAATCTTGCTGGTGTTTTAGAACGAAAATCTTTAAAATTTAAGGCCTCCCCTTCACAAATCAAAAAAGCAGCTACGTCAAAATGATTATTTTTAATCGCAGCATGCAAAGGCAATCCTTCAGCTGAAAGAATGTCAGCAAAATGATGACCTTTCTTTCCCAAATACATCACCGTATCCAAATGTCCATTTTGAGCTGCATAATAGAATGGTGTTTTACCATTATAACTGCGATCCGAATACCAATCATATCCAAATTCATCAAAAACAGTGAGAACTTCAATCTTCCCTGAAGCAGCAGCCATTGAAAAGGCTGTATCACCTGCAAAATTTGTCAACCCTGCTCGAGCCTTATTTTTAAGCAAATCTTTCACAAGATCAACATCTCCAGTTTCAGCAGCCCAATGGAGTAAAGTGTTCCCTTTTGCATCTTGTCTGTCTAAATCAGAAATTTTAATCAATATTGATTTGTTTTTTTCTAACATATATTTCCTTCCTTTTTATAATATCTTCATTATCTAATGTTTTGTGCACCATCTTGAAATAGCAACTTTTTAAAAATCGAACTCTTAGATTGTGAAATAATTTTCGGAGCATACAAATTTTCAACAGTTTCATTTAAAAGTGAATTTTTAGGGAATGCTTCCAACTTTGGCACATAAGCTTTTTTAAAACCAGAATAGGACGAACCAAACGCCCCCCCTATTTTTTGGCAAGCAGGCAAATACAACTCTTCAATTTTATAGCCAGAAAAACAACCCCAGCCAATCTCTTCAAGAAATTCAAAAAAAAGTTTTTTCATTTGCCCTGGGTTTCGCATGTAATATAACGTAAAGCACTGGTCGCCCATTTTTTTGATATTTGGCATAAAAAGCGTTTTCAATTCAGAAGAAGAAACACACCTTTCGCCCATCAATTCCAAGCTTTCCATCGAAAAATTTGATAATTTGGGAGCCTTTTTCAGCGAGTTTCTTCCCATCACTGATACATTTGGTGCATAAATGCTCTCTAATTTTGTGTCATAAGACATAAAACAAGGGGGGATAATTTTTGTTTCTGGCAGAGTGAGCTTTTTAATCAAATTATCCGTCACCGACATCAAAACAACATCATCCCCCCATAAAAGCCAGCTGTGTTTGTCTTTTCGTTCAACAAGCAACCTTTTTTTTGTTTTAAACTCAGCATTCATAACCGAGGGAAAAGAATCATGCTCGGCCAGAGGGTTCAAAATCTTTTTTTCTTTCAAATCCAAAACAAAGCGATCAACAATCAACTGATAATCTTTGTTAATAGAAAGAATTTTACCATTTTCAATGAAATAAGAGTTTGAAAAATAAATATTATCCCGCTCATAATCATATTCAACAATTTGCCCGTTTAAATAAATGTACCCCTCGGGCAAAGGCACTTGAGACGCTGAAAAATCAACTTTAAAATGATTTTTAAGTGCTGCTGACAACCCATCAATAATATTATCAGGGTTAGAATTAAATGTATTATCAGGATAATCAACTGTATGGTTATATCTGTTTGTAATTTTGATAAAACCAC
>JAZSGT010000070.1:0-8691 GCA_045532865.1 Alphaproteobacteria bacterium | reverse complement strand
AACAGGGGGATTTTTGATTTGTGGGAAAATTATTTAACAAAGTGAATAATCTTAGATTTTTAAATTAAAAAATACCTTTTTTATGAGAAGGTATTTTTTTATCCATAACTTTATAGTTTAAAAAAAATAAAAAGAATAACTTTTTGCTTGATATATTTAAAAAAATGTTTATAGTTATAAAAAATATAAAACTATAAACCAAGGGGGGTATGTTGAATTATAAAGATAAATTCAATAAAGAGCGATTAAGATTAAGTTTAATTTTAAAAGATAAAAATGAGTTTTCAAAGTTTAAAATGAAGGCTTTTGTTGAGCTTTTATTCACAGTCAATATGATTGAGGAGGGGACATTTACTCGATTGGAAATACTCAATTTTGTGCAAGAAAAAACAACATCTGCAGGCCATTCTTTTTGGCAATATCTTATTCTTTTTAACTTTATGAACACGCTAGAGTTTGTTTTTGAAAATTATAAAAAAATAACACTTGACTCATTTCTTCTTCAAAAACTTAACAAAATGATTTTTGAAAAAATCGATATTGAGGCTGCTCAGTATCGCAAAGGGAGGATAAATTCTCCTTTAAAAATAAAAAGGCTTGAAGCGAAAGATATTTTAAATGAGATGAAAGAGTTTGATGATTTTTTGAACAAAAAAGAAGGAGATTCCCTTTCTTTTGCATTTGAAGCGCATTATAAGTTTTTGAGAATTTCACCTTTTAAAAAAGGGAATTTTTATATTGCTTTTCTGCTAGTAATGCTTATTTGTCTTAAAAATGGATATCTACCCATTGTGCTAAGGTCGATTGATAAAAAAAGATACTTTGAAGTTATAGAAAGTTATCAGTTAAAAAACAAAAAAGAGTCATATTATGCTTTCATGAAATCGGCTTTAACTCGTTCTTTTCAATTATTTATTGAAAAGCCTTTTAGTGAAGAACATAAAGATAATTTATTAACCATTGCAAAGTTTGCAAAGTTGTGTGATGTTCCTGTTTCAACAATTAGATATTGGATGAAAGAAGGGCACATTAAACCAGCCCTCTTCACGCCAAGTGGTTATGCGCTTTTTGATGAGACTCAAAAGATCGACATACAAGAAGCTAAGCTGACGAAGATGATTAGCAAATGTATGAGCTCGCTCAAAAAAGGGATTGAAAAAGCCTCAGGCTAGTCTTAATATATTGATTTTAATTGATAAATCAGTTGATGTTAGTTCTTTTTAAAAAAAGATATAACATCATCAACGTGGCCAGGAACCTTGACTTTGCGCCATTCTTTTATAACGTTTAAATTTTCGTCAAGGATGAATGTTGCTCTTTCAATTCCCATATATTTTCTGCCATACATGGATTTTTCAACCCAAACATTAAAGAGAGTGGCAAGTTGATGGTCTATGTCTGATAATAGAGGGAAATTTAATCCTTGAGCTTCTTTAAATTTGAGGTGACTTTTAATTGAATCAGGACTGACTCCGACAACATTGGCATAGTCTGTTAAGCGATTGAGATTGTCTCTAAAGTTACAGGCTTCTTGTGTACAGCCGGAAGTGTTGTCTTTGGGGTAAAAATAAAGGATTATTTTTTTGCCTTTAAAATCACTTAATGAAAACACTTTTTCATTTCCGTTTGCATCAATGCCTGCCAATTTAATTTCCTGCATTTAAGCTCCATTTAATCATTTTTGCCATAATCATTTTATAGGGAATGAATTTTAAAAATGCAAGAGAAAGTGATATTTTATTTAATTTTTTAGAATAAATTTTGATATAAGAGATTCTTTGATGGGATAATATGAGTGAAAAAATAACGGATTCACATTGCTCCTGTGAATCTGCGTTCCACTATCGATAAACATTAAAAAAAGCCCCCAAAATGGGGGGGTAATGGTGCGCGCTGCTTTGCGATTATCGGACTCAAATTACAGCAGAATTAAAAGAAAAATTGAAAAAAATAACCTTGTAATCCATAAAAATTTTTGCTAAACTTAAAGAGGTTTTAGGAGAAAGTATTCATGCGTGAAAACATACTGAGCGAGCGTATAGCATTAAAGAGAGCAACATTTAATGTGGAAACAGCTGAACGGATATATGCAACCATTGATAAATGTAGAGATGTATTTTCCCCTTGGCTTGGTTGGGTAGAGGAAACACACTCCCCAGAGAATATTTTGAAATTTTTAGAAAAAGTCAATGTTGATTGGGACAATAATGCCCAATTTGTATATGAAATATATATGGAAAAAAAATTCATCGGTTTGATTAGTGTAATAAACGTAGCATGGCAACATAAACGTGCAGAAATCGGCTATTGGTTAGATACGGACTATACTGGAAAAGGCTATATGAGTGAAGCAGTTGCACTTATAGAAAAAGAATTGTTTGATAATGATTTTAACCGAATTGTTATACATACAGATGTTTTAAATCAGCGTTCTGCCAATGTTGCCATAAAAGCAGGGTATAAATTTGAAGGTGTTTTGAGACAGAATATTTATTCTATTTCTCAAAAGCGGTATCGTGATCAAAATGTATTTTCAAAATTAAAATCAGATCTGAAATAGTCCGATAATTGAGGAATTTTAACGATTTTTAACAATCGGACTATCGGACTCGGCGAAAGGCTTGGAAATAAAAGAAAAAGCCCTCATTTTCTTGAGGGCTGTTTTTGTATGGTGCCACTCGTTCGAATGTTCGCTTCGCTTATCCACTCGTTTCACTCGGGACTGCCTTTCGGCATCCACTTCGCTATCGCTTCGTGACCGGCCTCACGTTGCCCCCGTGAGTCCACTTCTCAAAGTTTTACTCATACAAAAAACAGCCCTCATTTGAGGGCTGTTTTTGTATGGTGCCACTAGTGAGAATCGGACTCACGACCCCTCCCTTACCAAGGGAGTGCTCTACCACTGAGCCATAGTGGCGATAGAGCAATATGATAATGTGTTATTTCTATATGAGTTTTGGCAACTTGTCAAGATGTTTTTCTGCCAACTTTAAATTATTTTGAAAAAAATGAAAAATGTGTTATAATATCAGATATAGATTGGAGACGATAATGGATTTTTATTACAGTTGCTATCAAGAAGAACTTAGAAATATTCTTCAAGAATATAAGAAAGAACATCTTCCTATAATGCCAACAACACTGATTGACCAAGGAGAAGATACTCTTTTTTCAAGTCAGTTATTGCGAGATATTGGTAAAGTCTTTCCACCTGAATCCTATCTCTCAAAATCTTGGCTTTTACATCAAAAGTTTATGCGTAAGCTGACACCCAATGAGAATAAATTTATTTATAGAGCGATTAGCTTTTTTGATAAAAATGAAGAAAAATACAAACAAGTTCAGCAAAATCCCACTTTTGAAAATATCCGTACCTTTGGTCTTGCAAATTGTGGGGAATTGGCTGACGCTTGCGTTTTAGAACAAAATAAAGAAAATCCAATCGTACCAGCGTTAAAAGAGGTCTCTTTTCTTCGGGCAAGTATTCAGCTTCATATACCAACAGACAAATTAGTGGCAAAAGGGATTATCTCCTCTGATAATCAGATGCCAAAAAAAATACCATTAGACCATGTTTTTTTGATTTGTGAACAAGGCGCTGATAAGTCTACTTCTGAGATGATTAAAAATTTTAAATCACCAACTTGTGAAACTGAAGCCCTTGATTTGTGGCAAAGAAGATCTGGGAAGGCACATCAGTTGATTATAAATTATATGAAATCTGCTGGTGTTTCAATGGCTCAATTGAGACTTTTAAACCCTAAAACAGGTGAAAAAAGATATTTTAACCTCACATGTGATAAGGGCAAACTTTTAATCATTCCTGGAGATAATATAAAGGCTTTTTCAAATGATGGTAAATAGCATTCAAAAAGAACTTTTAAAATGTCAAGATGATGATTATAAGTTATTTGTTCAAAAACTCATCCCCAATTGTGATAACATTATTGGGGTTCGAATGCCTTGTTTAAAAAAAATGGCAAGCCAAATTGCAAAGAATAATCCTTACGCTTTTATTGTTTCTTCTCCACAATCTCATGAAGAAAATATTTTGCAAGCACTTGTTATTGCCAAATGTGTTAAATCGCCGAATGATTTTCAATTAATTATAAATTTTGTTCCCCAAATTAATAATTGGGCTGTGTGTGATACGTTTTGTACTTATTTAAAAAGTGTTTCCCAATTTCCAAACGAAACTCTTGAATTTTTATCTTCTTATTTAAAGTCCACACAAGAATTTGAGGTGCGATTTGCACTTGTTTTACTTTTATTTCACTTTGTTGAGAAGAAATATTTGCCTTTTATTTTTAAAGCATTAGATGATTTTAATCATCAAGGATATTATGCTCAAATGGGTGCTGCCTGGTTATTATCCATTTGTTTTATCAAGTACCCAGAGCAGACGCTTGTATATTTAAAAAAATCAAAACTAGATGCGCAAACATTCAATCGCAGTATACAAAAAATCTGTGAATCGAAAGCTGTTGATAAAAAGTGGTTCTCAAGTTTAAGAGCGTTAAAAAAATATTAGTATAAATATTTGTTTATAAAAAAGAGAGGATAATAAACTATTTTACTCAAAAGAGAATTTATATAGGCTTTGCGTGGCCAAGGGTTGTCATTCAAAAGAGCCTGTGTGTAAGAAGCGTATTTGTTCCACTCAAAAAATGCAAAATCTTTTGATTTCCAAGGTTTTTCTTCCCCACTATAATGATAAATTGTTTTGTTAAAAGGCGTATGTGTACGTTGATGTGCATTATATTTTGTTGGTAATAACATTATTTTACCATTTAAAGCCAAATTAATAGCATCTTGGTCATAATGAGTGAATTTATCTTTATATTCTTCTGTTGTTTTAAATAATTGAGCCATTGTTTTTGAATAACGTAAATTTTCTAAATCCATCAACAAAACACCTGAATTGATATAAAAAGCATGCTTCTTAAAAAGAGGGGAAGATAAAAAGTTTTTTTCAAATAAATCTGAAACTCCAGCAACTAAATTGTCTTTTAAATCAATATGGAAAAGGGAATTTAAATCTTTTAAAATAAGCAAATCTCCATCTAAATAAAGGGCTCGTTTATAAGAGGGGAGCAAGATTGGTATCAAATATCTAAAATAAATACTTTTGCTCCATCTATCATTCACAGGGAAACCCTCAAATTCTGAAGATTCAACCAATATAATACGAATATCAACATTGGCAAGTTTGTGATCAAGATGTCTGAAAAAATATTTGTTCTTGTCTGAAAACCCTTCTGTCAAAATAAACGCTTCGACAGGTGTTTTTGTATTCATATTGAGGGAAGTTAATGCCACACTGAGGGGGTTAACGTAATTATCATCTCCGGCAAAAACAAGGGTAATAGGTGTATCAGTTTTTAATTTTTTTGTATTTTGGTTTAAAAATTTTTGCTCTTCAAAATAAAAAGATAGAAATAAAGTGATGAAACAAATTAAAAACAAAATGATAAGGTTTTTTAAAAATCGTTTCATCACTTTACCCCCTGAAATAAAAAATATTACGCTTTTATTTTCTTTTCATCTTCTCCGAAAACACAAGTTTTTAAAGCAAGTGTTGAACCAATAGCAAACGAAATATTACTTTCTTTAATGTTTGCAGCATTGATGATATCTTCTTTTGAAAGAGCTTGAAGTTCAATAACTGTTTCAGGAACTGAAACTTTTAACTCTAAAACTGGTGTTTTAATAGAGCGCTTTTGCTCTGCTTTTTCTTTTCTAATCAAGTTGATTAAAAGAACAGCTTGGTCATAAATATTGGCATTTCCTTGAATTGAAGCAAATTCTTCAGCAGAAGGGAATGGCATTTTATGAATAGATTGTTCTGAGTTTGCCCATGGGCGTGATTGCCAAATTTCTTCACTTGTAAAGGCAAGAGCAGGGGCAAATAAACGCATTAACACATCAATTGTGAGCATCAATGAAGAAACAGCTGAAACAGGATTTTCGCTGTAAGCTCTTCCCTTGATTAATTCGAGATAGTTGTCACAGAAATCCCAGAAGCATTTTTCAGTCAATTCAAGAGCAAATGCATAATCGTTATTTTCAAAAGCACGATTTGCACTTGTGACAACTTCCTTGAGTTTCATTGCCCAAGCTTTGTCTAAATCAGAAGTGATATTATTGATGTAGTTTTCTGACAAGGAAACACCTGATTTTTCAACCATCATAAAAGCAAATTTACTTGCATTGAAGATTTTCATGGTTAATTTTCTGCCTTGTTCCATGATTTGTTCTTCAAATGCTGTGTCAATACCTAATTTTGCACGTGAAGCCCAATAACGAACAGCATCAGCAGAATGTTTGACTAACAAATCCATTGGTGTAACAACGTTACCTTTAGATTTACTCATTTTTTTGCGATCAGGGTCTAAAATAAAGCCACTGATTAATGCGCCATGCCATGGCTCTTTTCCCTCATGAGCAAATGCTTTCATAATGGTATAAAATGCCCATGTACGAATAATATCATGAGCTTGTGGGCGAACATCAAATGGTAAGCTTAAATTATGACCTTCAGGAGCATGAGCCAATGCGATTTGAGGTGTTAAAGAACTGGTGGCCCAAGTGTCCATAACATCTTTATCTGCTGTAAATCCATTTGCTTTATCACGCATTTCTTCTGTATAACCAGCAGGCGTCATTGTTGCTGGGTCGACAGGAAGTTGGTCTAATGAGGCATAAATTGGATGATCATAATCAATGACCCCTTCAGCATCTAATGGATACCATACTGGGAATGGCACGCCAAAGAAACGTTGACGTGAAATACACCAATCTTGATTAAGACCTTCAACCCATGCTTCATAGCGAGATTGCATGTGAGCTGGAGTCCATTGAATATTTCTTCCTAATTTTAAAAGTTCTTCTTTATATTTTAAAATAGAAATAAACCATTGACGAGAAGAAACAAATTCAAGAGGAATATTCCCTTTTTCATAGAATTTAACAGGGTGCATCAATGGTTTTGGTTCTCCAATTAAAGCTCCATCTTCTTTGAGCATCTCAACAACTTGAGCTCTGGCATCTTTAACTTTAAGACCTGCCATGCGTGCAAAGTTTGTTTTTGCTTTTTCAACATTTAAAGAAACAAAAGCCCCTTCGCCATATGAGATATTCATGATACGACCATCTAAACCGATAATCTGTTTGATGGGTAAGCCAGATTGTTTCCACCAAGCAACGTCAGCTGCGTCCCCAAAAGTACAAACCATCATAATACCAGTTCCTTTGTCCATTTCTGCATGTTCGGAAGGAACAATTGGAACAGGAATGTCAAATAATGGAACAATGGCTTTTTTACCAAAGAATGGTTTGTATCTTTCATCATCAGGGTGAGCTACAACAGCAATACAAGCTGGCAAAAATTCAGGACGAGTTGTTGCAATTGTAAAGGTTGTATCACTATCTTCAACTTTGAATGTGATATCATGGAAGAAACCAGCTGTTTCTCTATCTTCAATTTCAGCTTGAGCAATAGCAGATTGGAAAGTAACATCCCACATGGTAGGGGCTTCAACTGATTTTGCCATGCCTTTATCAATTAAATCTAAGAAAGATTTTTGAGCTTCTTTAATAGCCTTTGGTCCAATAGTTGTATATTTGAGTGACCAGTCGTATGAATGCCCAATATGGTGGAAGATATCCTCAAAAGCCTTTTCATCCATAGCTGTAAGTTCTTCACAAGCTTCAATAAAGTTTTGACGAGAAACTTCTTGCCGTTGACCTTCATTTTTAGGGTTGTGAACAGGTTTAAAATCCTTATCATAAGGAATGTTAGGGTTACAAGCAATATTATAGTAGTTTTGAACACGGCGTTCCGTTGGAAGACCATTATCATCCCATCCGATTGGATAGAAAATAGATTTTCCCTTCATACGATTATAACGAACCATCACGTCTGTTTGTGTATATGAAAAGATGTGACCAATATGCAATGAGCCGGAAACTGTTGGAGGAGGGGTGTCAACCACAAACGTATTGTCTCTGGTTGCTGTTTTATCAAATGCATAAACATTATTTTCTTCCCAAAAACGAATGGCTCTATTTTCAATTTCAGTTGGATTAAACTTATCGTCTAATTTCTTTTCATTTTTATATTGCATGATTTATCCTTAAAAAAAATTAAAAAACTTTGATTATTGTAACTGAAAGCATTTATAAAAGCAAGAATTATCTGCATAAAAAATTGATAAATTACATAAATTAAAAAATAGCCCTTGACAATAGAGATGATTAGATATATAAATGCTTTGATTTAGGGTGTATAGCTCAGTTGGTTAGAGCGCTCCGTTCACATCGTAGAGGTCGCTGGTTCGAGTCCAGCTACACCCACCAATAAAAAAGGCCCCTTTCTATGGGGGCTTTTTTTGTTTTTTTTGAGGAAAAAATACGCCTCTTTTTTTACAAAAATTCAAAAAAAAATCAAAAAAACACGATTTTTGCCTTGTTTTTGTGCAAAAAATAATCCTTATTTTTCAATGCATTTTAAGAAAAGTTAAAAATAATGCATATTTTTTTTGGAAATTTTGAGCTCAAAAGTCAAAACCCATGGTATAATAAAAGTATGGGAGAAGGGTTATCATTGTATGCAAGGTAATTTTTTCCACCACAATTAACAAAAGGATACGCACATGTAAACATTTTCATTTTATTTTTAAGGAGGCATCT
>JAZSGT010000055.1:0-15667 GCA_045532865.1 Alphaproteobacteria bacterium | reverse complement strand
GCTGCTTTGACATATGACTTCATTCAACCAGATATGGAAAATTCAGTCACTCTTGTCAACGGTGCAAGATATGATGTTGTAACAGAAAATCTTGATAAGTTTGGTATTGAAATCGGCGCTCGTGTCGGCTTAGATATCAACTGAAAAACTGAAGTTGCATTAGAATATGAAGGCTTGTTCAAAGGTGATTACACAAATCACACTGGTCTTGCTTCTTTGAAATATAAATTCTAATCGAATCAGCACACTCTTTAACCCCTTGCATCTTTTTGCAAGGGGTTTGATTTTATAAAGAAAGAATTACCCATTCACAAAAAAATCTCACCACCTTATCACGGGTTTTCTCAACACAAAAAAACTCGCCTAAAATCTAGACGAGTTTTTTTGAAGTTACTGTAATATTTATTTAAGCAACATTTTAAAGTCAACCACAACAGCTCTGTCTTTTGTAACTAAAGCTGGGTTGGCATCAATAGATGTGATTTGTGGAATTTCCAAAACAACTTGTTGAACTTTTTTAAGTGTTTCAGCCAAAGGACCAACTGCTTTTGGTTCTTCACCACGTACACCATTTAAAATAGTACCAACTTTTGTTTCTTTAATCATTGCGTCAAAATCTGCTGCTGGTAAGATACGAAGTGTTGTATCTTTCATCACTTCTGTATAAATACCACCAGTACCAAAGACCATAATACGACCAAAGTTTTTATCTGAATTGACGCCGATAATTGTTTCTGTTGCTTTAACAATCATTTCTTGAATAAGAACACTGGCGCCCTTCAATTCAAATTTTTGAATTGAGCCATTCAAGCCATTCCATGCTTCATCAAAACTTGCTTCATCATTAACATTCAAGTAAATACCCTTCATTTCAGTTTTGTGAAGCGCATCAGGAGCTGACAACTTCAATACAACTGGAGCTGGGAAAATGTTTTTGCAGAAAGCAAGTGCTACTTCACGATCTGTGAAGTTACCACTCTTTGGATAATCAATACCATAGTGATCCATAATCATGTTAACAACGTTTTGTGGTAATGAAGCCAACCCTTCTTGTTTTGCAGCATTAACTGCTGACATAATTGAAGATGGAACCTCATTTGTTTCAACAGTTACATTTTGAACACCACGATATGCCATTTGAGCTTTTAAAAGTCCTAATAAACGGATAATATCAATTGGATATTCATAATTTAAGACTTTATTTTCATCTAAAATAGCACGGCCTTCTTTAACTTTAACCCCACCAACAAAAACAGCAAAAATATTCACATTGTTATATTCTTTTGAAACTTTAACAATAGCTTCAGCTGTACCTGTTGAATCTGTAACCATTTGAGGTGTTAAAAGAACAATAATGTTTTTGTATTCACCTGATTCACAAAGAACTTTTAAAGCAGCTTCGTATCTGTCAGCTCTTGCATCACCAATAACATCAATTGGGTTACCAAAAGCAGCTTCGGCTGGAAGAACAGCTTTTAATGCTTCAATTGTTTTATCTGATGGACGAGCCAAATCTAAACCATTGTCTTCACATAAATCACTTGATAACACGCCAACGCCACCTGCATTTGTAAGGATAGCAACTGAACCATCAAATTCTGTGTGTTTTGCGTATTGTAAAACTTCTAAAAGGCCAAACAATTCTCTTGTTGTATAGGCTTGAATTGCACCTGAACCTTTAAGAGCTATTTCAAGAACACGATAGTTTGGAGCTAATGAACCAGTATGCGACAAACTTGCAGCTTGTGCTTTTTGAGATTTACCTGGTTCCATAATAACAACAGGCTTTGTTTTTGAAACTTCTTTTAAAACACGAAGGAATTCTTTACCATTTTTAAGAGATTCCAAATAGAAAATAAATGCTGTTGTATTTTTATCATTTTTCAACGCATCAAGCAAACGGTCTTCAGCTAATAATGCTTTGTTCCCAATTGAAATAAAGTGAGAAAATCCAATTCCTTTTTCACGAGCCCAGTCCATTAATGCAGAACAATATGCACCAGATTGAGAAATAAAGGCAACGTTACCTTGTGAAGGAAATCCATCAGCAAAACTTGCATTTACTTTATCAAAAGTTGAAATGTGGCCTAAACAGTTAGGGCCTAAAAGGTTGATTTTATTTTGAATACATTTTTCAGCAATTGAATCTTCTAATTCATGGTTACCAACTTCACCAAATCCAGCTGTAATAATGCTGATATTTTTTGTTTTGTTTTTAATAGCGTCATCAATAACAGGCATTGTAAACTTAGCAGGTACAACAACAACGACCAAATCCATTGCTTCAGGCAAATCTGCAACAGAAGCATAACATGGTTTACCATAAAGTTCTTGTCCAGCACATTTTGGATTAATGGCATATAACTTACCTTCAAAACCTGCATCAATTACATTATTAAAAACAACGGCACCTAATTTACTAGGGTCATTTGAAACACCGACAACTGCAATGCTTGACGGATTAAAAAACGAATCAAGTGACATATAAGCTCCTTTCATTATTCATATTCACTGTTCATATTCTCTATTTAGGGTCATTTTGAACATGACTTTAATGGCCCAGAATATACAAACAAATCCCTTTAATGTCAAGTTAAATTTTAAAAATCAAGCACCTAATTTTTATAAAAAACAATTTGACGAATGCTAAGTTTTTCACTATACTTTCTTTAAAAAGTGAAAGGAATACTATGATTATTGACAGCACAACTTATCGCTCACCTGATTATCGTTCTGGGAAAAGAAGATCCATCATAGACATGATTGTTTTACATGCAACAGAAACAAACTCTTTGGAAGAAACAGCTCGTTGCTTTATGACAGAAAAAGAAAGAACTGTCAGCGTTCATTATGTTATTGACAGAGATGGAAAAATTTATCAATTCGTACCAGAAGATAGATCAGCCTATCATGCTGGTAAATCAAGATGGCGCCTCGTTACAGGCGAAGAAGTTACAAATATTAACTCTCGTTCCATTGGTATTGAATTTCAACGAGGGAGTGGACAAACATTTACACCTGAACAAATTCGTGCCGGACTAGAACTTACTAAGTCAATAAAAAACAGATATAACATTGACCCAAGAAATGTTGTTGCACACTCTGATATTGCTCCCAGTCGAAAATCTGACCCAGGCAATGATTTTCCTTGGGAGCTTTGGGTCAAAAACGGTCTTGCAGCCAACGCTTCACGCAGAGGAAATGATGGCAGATCTTCCGGAACTTCTAGTTCCATCCGTTTAGCTGAAGCACAAGGGCTTTTTAACCTTAATGAAAACACAACAAATATCTATGCTAATTATCTTGCAAACAAAGGAACATTAACTGAAGAACAACTCAGATTAACCAATCAACAAGCCCAAAGTCAGCATGAAAAAGCTCTTGTTACAGGTAAAAATGATCAAAAATCTATATCTGGAGACACACTTGTTCAGCTTTTAGTTTCTATTGGCGTTTCACTACTAACAGGAGGAAACAGCTCAGCCTCTTCTGCCATTGCTGCAGCTGCATCCGAAGCACTTTCAAATGACAAGTCCGATTCTTCACAAAATGTCAACACTGGAAATTCTCGAATTTCTTAAGTAATTATCCCATCTGAGCTTGGTAAGATTGTAAATATTTCACAATAGGTGTTTTGGTTTTTGCATTTTTTAGCATCTGTTTCAACTCAACACCCGTTTCAGCAATAGCTGAAGCAATTGCCATTAATTGAATCATTTTTTTGTTTTGTACTTTTTCATCTTTTTCAAAGATAAGTGCTTTTTTTTCTTCACTCAACAAATAAGGAACAGCTTTTATTGCTTTTTCATTAGAATTTCCTTCTTTCAAAAGCATATTAATAACTCCACTAGCTCCGTGTTCTATTGCCATTTGCATGTAACTTTTTTGAGTTCCCGGCACCATTCCATCCAAATTCAAATTAGACCGTCTTGCCATATAAATGAGCGCCGAACCATTATTTAAACGCATCACCTCTTCAATACATTTATATCTAAATTCCGTATTAATATTCATCACTTTTTTATTCCCTTTCCATTTCTTTTTGTCTTTTTTTTCTTATTATTACATTTTTAAAATCTCTATAATAATCAATAGCTTTTTTACCATCAACATCTTTAATTGCAGCATCTGCTCTTGATTGAATCAAGCGAACAGCAACATCATTTAATCCTTTTTCCATTGCCAACATCAAAGGCGTCTGACCATTTTTGTTTTGAGCATCAACATTTATTCCTTTATCAATTAACCATATAGCAAATAAATTTGATCTATTTTGAATAGCATAATGAAGTACCGTCATATTATTATTATCAATACTATTTATATTAGCACCCATTTCAATAAGATAATTAACAGCTTGATAATTCTTCTTTTTTACAGCCTGAACAAGTAAAGGCGTTTTATATATATTTTCAAAATTAACATCTATTTTTGCATCAAGTAAAACTTTTACACATTTATTTCGTTTCAGCACCACTGATTGCCACAAAGCTTTTTTCAAGACTGCATCTTCCTTTAATTTTGAATTTTTCAAAACACATTGTTGCAACAAATTACTCATATCAAAATCTATTATTCTAGACAACAAAAATTCACCTGATTCCAAATATAATGGCACCTTTGCACCAGCTTTTAATAACAAAAGAGCCGTTTCTTCTTGATTATGCCATACGGCCGTTTCAAATGGTGTCACACGATTAACAGGAGTATCAACTTTTTTTATTAAACCATCTTTTAAGAACATGTTTAAAATTTCGACTTTTCCCTCTCTTGCTGCTACATGCAGAGCTGTCTGATTATCAATAACATCTGTTGATGATACTTTTTTTTGAAGTAAAAAATTAATCATATCTATATCATCCTTTTTAACACTATCAATTAATTTTTTTGCAAAAATATCATCATAAGATAAATCATTTTTATTTTTCAATAAAAGCCTATAAATGCTTTTCCCTCCAAAAAAAGAGGCTAGCTGAACAGCTTGAGCAACCAACTCCACTTGAGAATAAATGCTTGTCATATAAAGCAAATTTTTGCTTGATTTTTCTTTATTTTCAAGCAGATTTTGAAGAAGTCGTATCATAGGGGTTATCTCTTGTTCTTTTTTATTGCTCCCCATTTGATAAACACCTAATCCAGCTGTTGGAGAAGCCCCTATAAACAAAAGTTTTTTAATCATTACACTATCATCTAATGACAACGCTTCATTTAACGGATTTGTTCCGTTTACACTATAATTAATATCGAAATAAATCTCTTTTTTTTCTAGCAATGTTTTAAAAATATCAACAACATCATAACCTTTATTTTGAACAGCTACAATCAAAGGTGTTTTTGCTTCATTATTTACAAAATCAAGTGTTTTTATTTTATTTAGTTTCAGCAAAGCTTCAACTAACAAGTGTTGATTTCCTTTTACAGCATCAAACAGCATATCTTTTACTTCAAGTGTTACATTTTCCATCAAAAGATCAAAAACATCTTTTTTATCTTTTTTACCAAAAATACGTAACGCCTCTTTAACAAAAGCCTTTTTATCTGCTTCTTTTTTTATATAATTCAGCATATCCAAACGCGACAAATCAACCATTAAAGATAAAGGTGTAACACTACCCCCTTCTCTTGTTGAAGAAATTCTTTTTAATGCATTTGGCATTTTAGAAAGATTCAAACCAACCTCTTTGTAAGGAGAAGCACCTAATAGCAATAATTTTTGAAAATAATTAAAGTTATTTTGGATAACACACAATGAGAGTGCATTTTGACCACTTGAAAAATCTTTATCTATATCCACATCTATCCGACCAGCAATATAGACTTCACAAAGAGCATCAAACACTTTATCACACTTCTTTTGAATTGAATAAAACAACAATTCACGAAACATAAAAGGTGTTATTTCACTTTCTGTTTTCTTTAACTCCTTTAAAATAGAATCATTATCTTCCATCTGTACAAAAAACAACAAATCACTCATACAATTATCCATTTTTATCTTCTCAATTCAATAAGTTATATCAATTATAACACAATAAAATATTTTGTCAATATTTTACTATATAAATAAAGTAAAAAATTTATCTTTTTCGTAATATTTTTTTCTTTTTATTGACAGAACTAAAAATCGCTGTTAAAATACTTATTATATAAATATTAAAGGAGGATAAAATGTCAGATGTTTCAGATACTCTAAATAGAGTCCAAGATATAGCAAACACCACAACAGACGCTCTAAGAGCTAGTAGCAGAGCATATACCACAGGCACCGGTTTATTAGGTCTTGACGGAAAGCCAACAGGGAGAACTCCATCGCCGACACCTACAAGCGCGTCCGGCCTTGAACTTTCAGCACAACAAGGAGCAAGCGTTTTAGAAAGCCCCGTTCAAATCTCTAATGGTAAAAAATATTTTTCTGTCCCTGCCCCCACAGGAACTCGTATTATTATTCCCAGACAAGTTAGTAGTACAGGACAAGAACGTTATCTTGGCGCTCACGCACTTGAGAGCATTATAAACCTAATGAATGGAAGCGAAAAATGTGGTAATATTGTCGTTTTTGACGCTTCAAATAAACCTTCATTACAATACTACGATATAGGACCTAATGGTGAAATTTTTCTTAAAGGCACAAATAAAGAAATCAATCTATCACACGAAGGAAGTAATGCAAGCGTTATTTTAAGTGAAAAAGAATTTGAGGTCTTAAGAAAAGCACTTTCAACTCAAACAAATGACGTTACCCATTTCAAAACAACTAAAGATAGAGGTAACGCAGAAGATTCAACATCCGAAAAAGGTTCTTGGTTCAGTCGAAATTGGTGGAAAATTTTGCTTGGCCTTATTGTTGCCGGAGGTATTGCTTGGGGAGGTATTGCTCTAGACAATAAACACAAAGAAAAAAAAGAGAAAAAAGCAGCACAAGCAGCTGCAGCAGCCTCTAATGCAAATGAAAATTCCAATACAAATAGCTCACAAAATTCTTCAGCAAATACGAGCTCGAATACCTCTAGCGCATTAACAGGAACAAATATCACAAACGAACAAGCAAACATTTCAACAACAAGCAATACAGGAAATTCATTATAAAGCCAAATCCCCTTTTCCAAGGGGATTTCCCTTAAAAATCACAATTTGTCAATTTTTTTAATATTTTTTTCTTTGATTTTATTTTTTTTGTTGCCAAAGATGTTTTTTTATGTTATCATTAGTTAAATGTTTTAAGTTTTTTTATTAAAGGAGGACAATCATGGGAGATTCATCACAACCAGTTCCAGTTGCATCAGGCAACGCATCAAGCGCATTAAGTTCTGCCGCACAAACAGTTCCAGCACCTGCTGTACCAACAACATTGGTTCCTGTTTATGATAGTACCGGAAAACAAATTACTGTTACCGTTAATGGAGTTAAAGCTGTCATTCAAGGATACGATAAAGCAACAGGCAAACTACACTTAACTTGTGCTGACACACCAGAAAACCAAGCTAAATTTAGAAGATCAACACAACCTAAAACAGATCGCACAAACGAACCATCAACAGATTCAACAGTCAGATTTTTTAGAGATTCACAAGGCAACCCTTTAACAATCACCGTTAAGAACCCTGCTCTTGCTGCAAAAATTAACGGATCTCAAATGGTTTTATCACAACAAGATGCTGAAAAAGCTATTAGAAATAGCAAACGAACACTCATGCATATTGTTGATAAGACAGCACAAGCTGAAGCCGTACACAATAACCAACCTGTTAAAACTGAAAAAGAAGGCTGGTGGTCAAAACATTGGTGGAAAGTTCTTCTCGGTGTTCTTATTGCTGCAACTATCGGTATTTTAGGTTTCCGTAAAGGTGGTTGGTGGAATAAAAGACCAAAGACTCCACCAACACCATCAACAGCACCAACAACACCTGGTTTCACTTTAGACCCTGGTCACAGCTCAGAGTACACTGGAGGAACGGATACGCCACCAAATACAACAGCGATTTCAACGCAGCCTGTACAGCCAACTCAACCTACACAACCAACGCATCCTGTACAGCCAAGCCCTTTGGGTCCAACTGTTAATGTTGAAACCACTGTAAATCCTGGAGGCATAACATTTGGAAACTCTGGTCGATAACTGATATTGATTAATGTAATAAAAAGACAACTTACCATTTTGGTAGGTTGTCTTTTTATTCAATCCCATTATTCATTTTTTACTTGCCTAAATTCTTTTTTTTTGCAAAAATGTCTTAAACCAAATGTATAGGGGACAAAAAAAACAAGGAGATACATTAAATGACACAAATAGATATTGAAAGAGAAAAACTCACACAAGATGAATTTGAATTTCATCAACTCTATCATGATAAAGGCATACAAGTTATTCCTCCTGCTTATGTTTTTAAAAACAAGACTTACGATTATAATGCGCGCGCTCTTAAATTTAAAGAATTAACACCAGAACTAAGTCTTATCGTTATCGCAGGTAATAAATTCAACATGTGCATTAAGGCACAGAATTTTGTTTTTGCCCCTCCTCAAACAAATGATGAACTTCAAAAAGAAATTAGAATTGCTGTTTCTCGCATTATTGAACGAGCAGAACAACCTGAGTGATATTTTTTTTCTTTTTAACTTTTTTTGACAAATTTAAAAAAATGTGGTATACTAGATAAAGAGTAAAAAAAATTAAGGGAGCAATAAAATGACAGGGACACAAACACAACCAACACCAACAAACACTACCACTCCCCCTCAAGGAGCACCTGCTCAAACACAAAATCCTTCAAAACCATATGTTCCACAAGGCAAACCTGTTAATGCAGATGGTAAAACAGCTGAAGATCTTGAAAAAGAAAGACAAGCAGCTGCTGCTCAAAAGAATAACAACACAAAAGAAACATGGTGGGATAGAAATAAAGATTGGATTTTGCTTCTTATTGCAGCGCTTGTAGGTGGCGCCCTTGGTTATACAATTGCCAAGTTATTAGGCGACAGCAATGCTTCAGCTGTTAATACTCTTGCAAGCAATGTCGATTTTAACAAAAAAACGGAACAACCTGCCAATGCAAATCAAAGTTTAGCAGATGCAGGAACACAAACCCCTGAAAACACAGACAATAATTCTCAACAAGGAACAAACACCGTCATCCCTGCAACCAATACGGGTCGAGCATAATAAAATTTAATCGATTGCATTTTTTACTTGCATTTTAATTAAAATATGGTTATAAGCTTTTAACTATGGATAGGTGGCCGAGTGGTTGAAGGCGCACGCCTGGAAAGTGTGTTTAGGTCTAAAGCCTAACGTGGGTTCGAATCCCACCCTATCCGCCATTTAAAAGCTCCCTTTTGGGAGCTTTTTTATAAGGATAAGAGTGGAGAGAAGAAGCCACGTTAAAGTGGGTTCGGTGAGCAAAGCGAACGACACCGAAGGTGGTCCGAACGTAGGTGAGGACGAAAAACTTGTTTTGAGCAATCCCACCCTATCCGCCATTTAAAAGCTCCCTTTTGGGAGCTTTTTTATAAGGATAAGAGTGGAGAGAAGAAGCCACGTTAAAGTGGGTTCGGTGAGCAAAGCGAACGACACCGAAGGTGGTCCTAAATTTACAAGAATAAAAAACTATTGACACACATTACACATAATGATAGCTTTCAATTATGTATAGTTTTAATACCTCCATAAAAAATGAAAAATCAGCTACTTGTGTTAACAAAGCAGGTTCGATTTTAATTAACACAACCTCAAAAAAAATTGGGATAATTTATCGCAAAAAACAGCAAGATTTTTCATTTCCAAAAGGGCATCAAGAAGAAAATGAAACCCTTCTTGAATGCGCCAAAAGAGAAACCATCGAAGAAACCCAAAGAGATGTTGAAATTTTAACATCTCTTCAAATTCAAAAATACCTTTCAAAAAAAGGAAAGCACATTACGGTTCATTGGTTTTTAGCAAAAGACAAAGGACCTACAACTCAAATAATTGAAGAAGATTTGAAGCATGACCTTATCTGGGTTGATTTTGACAAGGTTGTTGAAACACTTTCTTATGACAACTTAAAAGAGCTTTTTAAATCCAATACCCAAGTTATAAATGATTTTTTAAACACCTAATCGTTTTTGCCTTTTCTCTTTTCTTGCCAATTTTTATAAAACAAAAGAAAACCATCTTTTTTTATAACCTTTTGTAAAATTTCAATTGATAACTTCTAAAAAAACAAATATCCTTTTATTAGAAAAGGAGATAAAAAATGCTCAATACCAGCACTGTTCTTGTCGTAGAAAATTTCGCAACTTTTGAACATAAAGCTTATAATCCAAAAACAGAAATTGAAAGTTGGAAATTTGACCAAGATCTTCCTAAAAAAGGGTTTCCTATAAGACCTGATGAAGGTGTAAACAGAACGTCTATTGACCATGGCGCCCTTGTACTTAACCGTCTTGTGGGAAATATAGAAATACCTTATTCACAGAATCATTCAGATACATTCACTCTATCAACTGATCTTCAAGAAAAAGTGGGGAACACTGAACAATCTCAAAAAACTATCGGAACAGCGCCAGAAGGAACAAAGATTCTTTATTCTTATCTTACAGATAAGGTTGAAGAAAAAAATCCAGATACAACTCTTTTTTCTATAATGAAGGGCTTTATGGAAAGTAAAAAAACACGTGCAGATTTTTTAAATCATATATACGAAAAAACAAAAAATAGAGAAATAAAGTTAGATGCCATTTCCATGTCTGATTCTATCGAAGAATTAAATAATTCCCAATTAATGGAAATTGAAATGTTAGACAAGACCATTGGGCTCATTTTAACACCTGCTAACATATTGAAACAAAAAGATATTGATAAAAAACAGAAATTAAAATCTTCTGGAAAAGAATTTAAAGATACAGAACGCACTTATTTTCAAGAAAATAAAATTATGGATGAAAAAATAATAACTCTTATGAAAAGGAAAGGTCAAGAATTGGGAACAAAAGGTAGCCCCACTCATCATAGAGAAAGATTTAAAGATGAAAGTGTTCAAGCTGCTTGGCAAAATTATATAAAAGCCATGCAAAAACATATTAATAAGCCAATAATTAAAAAAAACATTACCGAAGAAGAATTTCAATATATGTCTCAAATTCTTTTAGAAGGATCTAAAGCATTAGAATATGACAAAGATAAAGATGAGTTTCCACATTTCCAAAAACCAGAATTTGCACCCCTTCTTGAAGAAGGTAAAGAAATATACCAAAACTACACAAAAATAAAAGAGAATTTTAAAGCAAAAAATATCCCCTTTTTTAGTGTGGATATGGCAAAAGATTACGGCATTGAAGTACATGGTCTTAATCAAGATGGAACGATTAACACGGGGAACGAAGATTCAAGGCGACCAAAAACACTTTCTGCTGAAGACACATTTCTTTTTCCAAATCAAAAAATTTGTTTCCCAAAATCTTACAAAACAAACAATGAAATGTATAATGAAGAGAATCGAGGTGGCATTAGTTCCCTTGTTCCATCAATGGCTGGTGTATTCTTACAAGCCAGAAGCATCAACCCAACCATTAATATGAAAACATTTATACAAACATTAAAAAAATCTTGTGAAGATTTTGGAAATAAGAAGTTTAAACCAGCCTCTGACAAAAATGGTCTGTATGGTGGGTATGTAGTGGACAACGAGGTTATTGAAAGACTCAGAACTAAAGTCCAAGAACACTATATAGCTCAACAAAAATCAGTTCGAAGAATTCAAAACTCAAAATAGCATTCTAACAAAAATCTTTTTTCACACTTTTGAATTATGAAGCATCATAATTTTGGCTACTTTTACTAAAATATATTTAAAAATATATTTACTTAGCACTCTTTTTATGATATAATGAGGCACTTTTTTTGATTAAATGGAGCACAAATGTCTCAAAAAAATGAGATTCAAAATTATCACATTCTCTCAAATGACGAAGTTGCCATCGTTTATAAAAAGGCTTATCAAAAATTCAAAGAAGAAGCTCTTGCCTTTTTTAACAAATACAGTGAATGTTATCCTCCACAACTTCCAAAAAATTTAATTTTAGAACAAATGACAAAAGCACTTGTACTTTGTACTAAATACAATATTAACACTCTTGTATATCTTGCACAGATTCTTTTGTCTGAAACAATGGATGACGTTTCCTCGGTCATTTCATCTATAAAAAAAGAGGCTATAAAAGCAAGAAGCAAACTACATCCATTAGAAAAACTTGGCCTTTTAAGAAGAAATTTATATGGTATTGAATTTCCAAAAATCCTTCAAGAAGACAATCGAATTTATATTCATACAAATCCCATTTTGTCTGAAACAGAATTGATGCAAGATATTATTGATTATTTAAATTTTCCTCTACCAAAAGAAGAACGTTTTTCAATTAAGACTGAAACAGCAACAACAAAAAAAGTACTTCAAGAAAACAAACCTTCCATCAAACGCTTTTGGCTTGTTCAAAACCAACCAATGAAGCCTGTTAGCAAATTGCTTAATTGGGAAAAAGACTGTCATCATTTTTTAAACATTTTAAAAAACAATAAAGAATTACTGTCCCTATTTTATCGATTTATAAGCAAAATACCTAACGATAAAAAACTTGGGCTTTATTTTAGCCGTTTTAAAAAGAAAAAAGATTTTCCACCTTGTCACTTAGATACTGTTTTTTTAAGACACTTAATTAGCTATCAGGCAAAAGACAAAGCCATTCTCCTTTTTGCTTTAGAATCAATTGCCAACAAATTAAAAAAATTTAGAACTGACTTACATTCAATGCGTATAAAAACTTCATCCAATACCATTGATGAAGAAAGCATTGACTTAATCATTCTATCAACACGTGCAAATGATATTTCCACAATGTCTACTTTTTCAAATTGGGAAAGTTGCATGTCTGTTGATGGGAGTTATTTTCAAGACATTTTCATGCAAATTGGAGCTGGCTCTATCATTGCCTATGGTGTGAATAGCCAAAATCCACAAAAAAAACTTGCTCGCGCTGTATTAAAACCTTTTGAAACAGCCAAAACTTTACGAGAAAGAGATGTTTATTTTGAGGGTTTGGGAAAAACACTGGAACTGCCTCAATTCAAATTAAGTAAACTTCTTTCACCTGATTATAAAAGATTAGAGCAAGAAAGAACCGATTTCATACAGCAACACACAGCCCATTTAGATGATAATGATTTTGTTTTAAATCCCAAAGAAGTTGAACGAATTTATAAAATCGACAAAGTATACGGAATTCAAAATCCCTCTTTTATCAAAATATTAGAAGAAGTTGTTCTTAATCATTTAAACAATACAAAATCTCAAGGAACTTTTATGGTTTCTGCCCCATTATATCTTGATCAACTTGATTCAACCTATCAAATTTATGACAAAAGGGATAAGGACAATCTGATTACTTATTTAACACACAATGGCATTTCTTATCAATTTGAATCAAATAATATTGTTAAAGTAGACAATATTGATATATCTGGCATTCAAAACATTCATTTAAGACCTTTAGAAGCAAATTCACTTACACTTGATGGACACGTATTAAATATCCCATCAGAACCAATAAAGGTTCAATCTTTATCTATTTTAGAACCAGAAACATTTAAATTAAAAACATTTCCTCAAGGAATTATCATAGATGATAAAATCATATTTAAGGACTCTCATAAAGATTTTGATATGCCTTTAGGAATAAAAGCAAAAGAAGTTAATGCTTGCAATACACACCTTGCAAGTGTTGCACCAGATTTAAAGGCAAATATTTTAAATATTTCACATACAAAAGTTTCAACTATTCCAAATATTTCATTACAAATATTAGAGGCCTATGGATGCAGATCATTAAAAACATTACCATCAGATTTAAACGTTAAAACAAAATTAAATATCTGTTTTAGTGGTATTTCATCCTTACCTGCACTTAATACGCATACAATCATAGCAACAGGAGCTATTCATTTAAAACGACTTGATAAAAGCATTCAATTTACACACTTTCAAGCAGCAAATTCAGGACTTGAATCTATACCAAAAAATTTAAAAGCAACCTCATTTATTGCAAATGAAAGTTTTATTACAAAAATTCCAAAAGGAACCTCAATTGATGAAGTTAATTTAAGCAAGACACCACTTGTTGAGATTGAACCAAATATTCAAATTAAAAAATTAAACATTGAAGGAACACCTATAGGAAGTCTTCCAAATGGCCTTTCTTTTGAAGAACTAAATGCTTCTATCTGTTCAAATCTAAAATCTTTGCCCCAAGATCTTATTGTTTCAAAACAATTAACATTAGCCGGTTCAGCCATTCAAACATTGCCACCCATTGAGACAAAAACTGTTTATTTAATTAATTGTAAAAACATAAAAACACTTCCCGCCGATTGCAAAATTTCAAAATTATTAGCTCAAAATTCTGGCATAACACATTTACCTGAGCACTTCAAAATTGATACCATTTTTTTAGAAAACAGCAAAATTGAATCTCTTCCAAAAGGCTTCACTGCCTCTACTTGTAATGTAAGCAAAACCCCTTTAAATCAATTACAGGAGGATATCACAGTTGATAATCTTATTTGTTCAAACACTCAAATTTCATCTGTTCCAGCCTCATTAAAAACAAATATTTTTGAAGCAATTAACTGCCCAAATTTAACCACAATTCAACCTTATTTTTCAGCCTCAAAAAAAATAAACATTGCTGGAAGCCCTGTTCAAAATTTACAACACATTTCAACTGAAAACTTAATCATCAGCCACTGTAAAAAAATCAAAAAACTAGATTCGTCTGTTCAATTTAAAAACTTAGATGCCAGCAATTCCAGTATTGAAGAACTTTCAGACTTCTTGGTTGCACAAAACATTAATCTAATGGATAGCCAAATAAAAAAACTCCCTAATAACTTGAGAGCTAAATCCATTGATGCCCCAAGAACTCAAATTTCAGAAATTCCAGAAACTCTTATATCTGATTATTTAAATCTTGATTCAACTAACATTGTATCAACACCAGTGCATCTCAATGTAAAAACTCTTTCTTTAAGAAATACACCACTTTCAGTCATTCACTATTCTGAACATTTTAAAACAATTATTGTTAACTCTGCCATTCGATATATTCATCCCGATATACCAAATCAATGTTTTTCAGGGTTATCAAACAATGAAATCAACAAAGCTAAATCACTCTATAAAAAAGCTTATAAAAATGTAAAATTCATTAACGAGTGTTTTATTCCACAATCTTCTCAAAACGAGAAAAATTAAAACATTTCTTCTTTATTTTATATGATTGCTTATAGGTCTTAAAGTTTATTGTATGCCCCAAATATTCTTTTTTAGCTAATATACAGGAAATTGTATCATCATGCCAGTTAAATGGGTCTGTAGGCTTTTTATACGTTCTTCCCTTGCTATACCAATATGCAGTGGGTGTTAAAATTTTTTCTTCCTTTAATTGTCGTGCTATCATTGTTGGTCCCATTCCATCAAAACACATTTTAAAAATCCGTTTCACAACCACCGCCGCCTCGTCATCTATTATCCATTTGTATTTATCATCGCTTGATTTCATATATCCATAAGGCGGAGTCGCAGTAAGATATTTCCCTGATTCCCCCTTGGATTTAAAAACAAGTCGGAGGCCAAGCGGT
>JAZSGT010000034.1:0-37515 GCA_045532865.1 Alphaproteobacteria bacterium | reverse complement strand
AGAGATTGGTGTTCGTTACTTAAATGCAAGACAAGAAGGATACACCGACAGTATTGGCACCACAGTTGAACGCACAAACTCTGATTTTGTTACAGCAATGGGTGGGTTTAAAGTTGGTGTTGATTTAAAATGGATCAGACCATTGGCCGGTGTGATGGTTGGGTATGATGTGGTTACAGATGACATCACATCTATTAACACCCTTTCAAACGGACGTACGTTCACCATTCAAGGAAAAGCACTCGATCGCCTTAGCACCACTGTTGTGGCAGGGTTTGCAGCTGACCTTGATGAAAATATAACACTCAAACTTGAATATTCAGGTAACTATCGTAAAGAATACATCGATCACTCAGGTATGTTAAGATTAGAATGGAAGTTTTAAGAGCCTTTTAGTTGGTGGTGTTGCAGTTACATTAGAAAAAAGGCGACTTCAAGTCGCCTTTTTATCTTTAAAAACATCAATTATTCTGCAGCTGATTCTTCTGCTTCTTCTTTATGATGTTTTTTCTTCGCTGGTTTATCTTCCAATTGAACAGGTTCGCCTGTTGTTTGATCAACACGTTTCATTGAAAGTTTGATTTTGCCACGATTGTCAATACCCATACAAACAACCTTGACTTTATCCCCTTCTTTAAGAACATCTGCAACCTTTTCAACACGGTAAGGTGCAATTTCTGAAACGTGAACTAAACCATCTCTTGTTCCCATAAAGTTCACAAAAGCACCAAAGTCCATTAATTTAACGACTGTTCCTTCGTAAATTTGACCAACTTCAGGTTCACAAACAATGCCTTTAATCCAATTCAAAGCAGCTTCACCTGAAGGACCTTCAACAGAAGCAATATGGATTAAACCATCATCATCAATATCAATTTTAGCACCTGTTTTTTCGACAATTTCACGAATAACTTTTCCACCTGTACCAATCACATCACGAATCTTTTCTTTATCAATTTTATAAGAAATAATACGTGGGGCATTTGGACTGATTTCTGCACGAGGTGCAGCTAATGATTCAGCCATTTTATTTAAAATAAAGATACGACCTTCATGAGCTTGTTCTAATGCAATTGCCATAATTTCTTTTGTGATAGAAGTGATTTTAATATCCATTTGAAGTGCTGTAACACCATCTTTTGTACCAGCTACTTTAAAATCCATATCTCCTAAATGGTCTTCGTCACCTAAAATATCTGACAAGACAACAAAAGAGTCTTTTTCTTTAATTAAACCCATGGCAATACCAGCAACAGGCTTTTTCATTGGGACACCAGCATCCATCAATGCCAACGTTGAACCACAAACTGTTGCCATAGAAGATGACCCATTTGATTCCATAATTTCAGACACAACACGAAGTGTGTATGGGAAATCCTCTTTTGATGGTAACATTGGGTGAATAGCACGCCATGCTAATTTACCATGACCAATTTCTCTACGTCCTGGAGACCCCATGCGACCAACTTCACCAACTGAGTATGGAGGAAAATTATAATGCAACATAAAGTGTTCTTTATATTCACCTTGTAATGCATCAATAATTTGCTCATCTTCACCAGTCCCTAATGTAGCTGTAACAAGAGCTTGTGTTTCCCCACGTGTAAACAAGGCAGAACCATGTGTTTTTGGCAATACATTCACTTCTGTTTCAATCACACGAATTGTTTTTGTGTCACGACCATCAATGCGAAGCCCTGTTGATAAAACCATATCACGAACAGTTCTTGCTTCTAACTCATGGAAAACTTGGTCACAAATTGCATCTTCAGCTTCTCTATCAGCAAACAAAGCATGGGCTTTTTCTCTAATAACAGCAACTTGATTTAATCTTTCAAGTTTGTTGTGAATATGATAAGCCTCTTTTAACTCTTCACCAAGATTTTCCAAAATTTCAGCACGAACAGTTGCATATTCAGCTGGTTCTTCTTTAACATCCCATGGATCTTTTGCACATTCTTCTGCTAAAGAAATAATCATATCAATAACAGGTTTTAAACTGTCATGACCAAATGCAACAGCCCCTAACATTGTTTCTTCAGAAAGTTCTTGAGCTTCTGATTCAACCATCAAAACACCTTCAGATGTACCAGCAACAACTAAGTCTAATTGACTATTTTTAATTGTATCTAAATCTGGGTTTAAAATGTACTCACCATCAATATAACCAACTCTAGCACCAGCAATTGGTCCTAAAAATGGAATACCTGACAATGTCAATGCAGCAGAAGCACCAATCATTGAAATAATATCTGGTTGCGTTTTTAAATCATGACTTAACAATGTAACTGTCACTTGTGTATCATTGTTAAATCCTTTAACAAACAATGGACGGATTGGTCTGTCAATTAAACGAGATATCAAAATTTCTGCCTCTGATGGTTTTCCTTCACGTTTGAAAAACCCACCAGGAATACGCCCAGCAGCATAACTTTTTTCAATATAATTAACTGTTAATGGAATAAAATCCTCAAATGTATCTGGTGCTTTTTTGCTTGCACAAACAGCAGCGTGCACCATTGTGTCCCCATAGCGTACAATCACAGCACCATCAGCTTGGCGTGAGATTTTACCTGTTTCAATTGAAAGAGGTTTGCCTCCCCACATCATTTCTTTTTTAAATGTTTTAAAAATAGTCATTTTCTTTTCCTTCATACATACAAACTAAGACTTAAAACCCATTTCTAAGTCTTGAAAGGGGAACATCCCTTGATGCTCCCCTTGAAAATCGTGGTTATTTACGTAAACCTAAACGTTTGATGAGTTCGTTATAACGGCCTTCATCATCTTTCTTCAAGTACTTGAGCAAACGACGACGATTTGAAACCATTTTCAAAAGACCACGTCTTGAGTGATGGTCTTGTGCATTTGATTTCATATGTTCTGACAAGTAATTAATTTTTGCTGTCAAAACTGCAACTTGAACTTCTGGTGAACCTGTATCACCTTCTTTTGTTGCGTAATCTGTAATAATTTGCTTTTTCATTTCTTTTGAAAGCGACATCGTAATTTTCCTTTCTTAAATTAAATTAAACTTCCTCTGGAAAGACACGAAAAGGTTTTAAAAAACCATTTTCATATCGAACCAAAGCAACGACTTGTTGATTTAAGTGAAGAGCGATAACTGTTTGGTTTTGAACCTTTTGATCAGTTAAAACACTTTTTGCACTTAGCGCTTTTCCTTGCCTCAACGCCTTTGCCCCTTCCCCATCTACGGCCAGCACCAAGATGTCGTCCAGTGCGGTTAAAACAGGGATAACAGACAAATCTTTTGGATTATACTCTTTTTTTTCTAAATTTTCAAGTAAAATCGAATGGTTAAGCGAAAAAGGACCGCATTTTGTTCTTCTCAAAACAGTAATATAACCATAACAACCTAATTTTCGACCCATATCATGGCCCAAAGAACGAACATAAGTTCCCTTTCCACAAAGTACTTCAAATAAGGTTTTACTTCCTTCATGCGAAATAACTTTTAAATCTTTAATCATAACAGGACGGGGTTTTAATTCAACATCAACACCCTTTCTTGCAAGCTCATAAGCCCTCTTACCGTTTATTTTAATTGCAGAATATAGAGGTGGCGTTTGCAAAATTTCACCCTTAAAAAAGGGCAAAATAGATTCGATTTCTTCTAAGGAAGGCAGCTTATCACTTTCAAATAATACTTCTCCCTCTAAATCATCTGTTGAAGTTTCTTTTCCCCAAGTAACTTCAAACTGATAAATTTTATCCCCATCCATAACATAAGGGATTGTTTTTGTGGCTTGTCCTAAAGCAATGGGTAAAACCCCAGTTGCCAAAGGATCAAGCGTTCCTGCATGCCCAATTTTTGATGGATGTAAATATCTTTTAAGACGATTAACAACTGTTGTTGACCCCATTTCATAAGGTTTATCAATAACAAGCCAACCATTAATTTGATTGATAATTTTTGCCATCAACTAGAATTCTTCTTCCTCAATTTCTTTTTCCACATCAGCACGAACTTGTGGTGAATTTAAAAGATCATTGATATATTTTGATGCTGCAAATCTGTTGTCTGATTTAAAAATAATATCAGGTACAATTCTCAAACGAACAGATTTACCAATTTTATAGCGAAACACGCCTTTATGACGATTGAGCAATGTGATTTGTTCATCCAAATTAACTGCATCCCCTATCGTTTCAACAAAAGCCGTTGCATAAGATAAATCTGGAGAAATTGTTACCTGTGTAATCATAATAAATGAAGGTTTTAAACCATCAATAAAAACCTCATCTTGCGAAAGCATTTTTGCAAGAACGTGTCTTATTTCTTCAGCCACCCTTAATTGACGTTGTGAAGGCGCTTTTGATTTTCCTTTTTCAGTATTTTTCATCACGACTCCTATACATCAAAATTTAATTTAACAGCAATTTCTTCCATTTCAAAACATTCAATGACATCACCAACTTTTAAGTCATCATAATTTTCAAAACTCATGCCGCATTCATAGCTTTCACGAACTTCTTTTACATCATCTTTGAAACGCTTCAATTGACTGAGTGCACCCGTATAGATAACAACAGAATCTCTTAATAAGCGAACTTTTGCACCACGCTTAACGATACCTTCTTTAACCATACAACCTGCAATTTTACCAACTTTTGAAATTGAAATAACTTGGCGAATTTCAGCATAGCCCAAGATTTTCTCTTTTAATTCAGGTTCAAGCAAGCCAGCAACAGCTTGTTTCATATCATCAGCAACATCATAAACAATAGAATAGTAACGAATATCTACACCATCACGTTTTGCCATTTCACGGGCTGTTGGATTTGCACGAACATTAAACCCAATAATAATTGCTTTAGATGCACGAGCCAATGTAACGTCTGATTCATTAATCGCACCCACAGCACTATGCAACACATGAACTTTAACTTCATTGTTTGCAATACGAGAAAGAATGCCATTCAAAGCTTCAACAGACCCTTGCACGTCACCTTTAATTAAAACAGGCAATTCTTTAATTTCACCAGCTTTAATTTTTGCCAACAAGTGTTCAGCACTGCTCATTGTTTTAACTTGCAATTGTTCTCTTGCTTTTCTTTGACGATAAGCAGAAATTTCCCTTGCTCTTGCTTCTGTATCTACTTCAATAAAATCATCCCCTGCAGATGGAGTACCTTGCAACCCAATAACTTCAACTGGTTGTGAAGGGAATGCTTTATCCACACGTTGACCTTTATCATTAAAGAGTGAGCGAACACGACCCCATTCTTGACCTGAAATAAAGATATCACCCACATTTAACGTACCTTTTTGCACCAACACAGTTGCCACTGAACCACGCCCTTTATCCATACGTGCTTCAACAACAACACCTTCAGCCATCCGTTTTGAAGAAGCTTTTAAATCAAGAACTTCAGCTTGCAATAAAATTGTTTCAATAAGTTTATCCAAATTGATACGTTTTTTAGCTGAAACTTCTACATCAAGAACATCACCACCCATTGATTCAACAACAACATCGTGTTGCAACAAGTCTGTGCGAACTTTTTGTGGATTTGCCCCAGGAACGTCAATTTTGTTAATAGCAACAACAATTGGAACACCGGCAGCTTTTGCATGGTGAATGGCTTCAATTGTTTGAGGCATAACACTATCATTTGCAGCAACAACCAATACAACAAGGTCTGTTACCTTTGCCCCACGAGCACGCATTGCTGTAAATGCTTCGTGACCTGGTGTATCGATAAATGTAACTGTTTTACCTTCTGATAAACTCACTTGATAAGCCCCAATATGCTGTGTAATACCACCTGATTCACCTTGAGCAACATTTGATGAACGCAAAGCATCAAGCAATGATGTTTTACCATGATCAACGTGACCCATAACTGTTACAACAGGTGAACGGGGTTCTAAATCTTCAGGATTATCTTCTTCTCTTTTCAAAATATCTTCAACATCAGATTCGGCAACACGTTTAATTTTATGTCCCAATTCTTCAACAACCAACTCTGCTGTATCTGCATCAATTGTTTGTGTAATTGTAACCATCATACCAAGTTTCATCAAAACCTTAACAACGGTAGCTCCTTTCTCACTCATACGGTTCGCTAACTCTTGAACTGTAATTGTTTCTGGAACAATAACTTCACGAACAATTTTTTCTTGGACTTTTGGTTCCATATGTTTCAAACGTTCCTTCTCACGCGAACGCTTAATAGATGCCATAGAACGGCGTTGACGACGAACACCATCTTCCATATCATCACTATCAGAATCACTCATACTCATATTTTTATAAGCATTCATATTCATTTTTGAAGAACGTTTTTCTTCATGATATCCACGTGTTCTACCACGATCTTCAGCTTCACTCTCTCTTTCTTTTTTACGAGAGAAAGCTGTATTTTCAACATTCTTCTTATCATGTTTTTTCTCTACACGTGTTTCCTCAACAGTTGTCACAGAAGCCTCTTCAGCAACAACCGGTTCAACTTCTTTTTCTTCCATAACAGCCAAGGCAATCGCTTTTTCTTGTTCTTCCTTTTGTTTTTGTTCAGCTTCAATACGTGCTTTTTCTGCTGCACGCTGTTGCGCTTCTTGAATTAATTTTAATTTTTGAGAAGCTTCAGTTGAAAGGATATTAGGTTGTTGTTCTGCCGTAATAACACGTTTTTTACGAACTTCAACTTGAACCATGTTTGACTTTCCTACACCTGTATTTTGGCGAACCTGCGTATTCAAAGAAAGTGTTTTCTTTTTCAATTCTAACGTTTTCCCTGTTAACGTAAGTTGTTTCTTTTCTTCTGTCATACTCTATCCTTTCCTTTAATAGCCTTGTAAAAGGTTTACTTTTTTAATCAGTTGTATTAAAACACGAGCCATTTTGTCATCTGTTATACCTAAATGAACTTGTTCATCTTGCCCTGTGACACTTCCCAACTCTTGCCTAGAAAAACAATTGTAAATAGGAAAAGTATCCGTTGGACGATATAATTTATCATGTCCATTTTTTGCAGCATCTTCAGCTTCAAAAGCAACAAGAATTTTTTGGGCTTCAACAGCTTTTTTTACACTTTCAAAACCAAAAACTAAACAACCAGATTTTCTTGCAAAAGAAATTAAATTTAAACCCTTTGATTTTAATGAATTTAAAACAATATTATTTAAATTATCAGGAATTTTAACAGTTCCTTTTGCAGCTTTGTAAAATATTCTTTTTTCGATAGCTTTATCCAATGACTCTTTCAAGGGATAAAGCCATATTCCTGCACCTGGCAATTTCTCATTCACATCAAACACAACCTCGCGTTCAGGAGAGATGACAAAACGAATCATCTCTTCCCGAGGATAAAAGTTTTTAGTCACAAAACAGCTCTTTAAACCATTATCAGCTGCTCGTTTGTGTTGATGTTTATTAATTTTATTCAAACCAGTGTTCCCGTGCTTTCATAATAAGTTTATTTGCTTGATCTTCATTCATTGCATTTTTACCAACAATTTCAATCAATTCATCTGTTGCTAAATCAGCAAAATCATCTAATGTTTTAATATTGTTTTCGCCCAACTTAACAAGAATGTCTAAAGTTAAACCTTCGAGAGATTTTAATGCTTCATCAAGATCAAGCTCTGTTAATTTTTTCTCCATTGTATCTTGTTTAAGAATTAAATATGCCTTTGCACGATTTTGCAATTCTTCTGCCAAAGCATCATCAAAGCCCTCAATTCCAGCCAATTCGCTCATTGAAATAAATGCAATATCTTCAACTTTTGAGAAGCCTTCTTGAATCAAAAGGTGTGCCATCATGTCATCAATATCCAATGCCTGCATGAATAATTCAACACGTTCTTTTGTTTCATTAATACGATGTTCAGACTCTTGTGCTTCATTCATCATATCAATGTGCCAACCAGTTAATTGACTAATCAAACGGATGTTTTGACCACGGCGACCAATAGCTAAAGAAAGTTGTTCTTCACTTAATACAACTTCAACATTTTTTGATTCTTCATCAATAACAATTTTTAAAACCTCACTTGGAGCCAATGCATTGATAATAAATGTTGCAGGATCTGATGACCAATGGACAACATCAATTTTTTCACCTTGCAATTCTTGAACAATTGCTTGAACACGAACCCCACGCATACCAATACAAGCACCACGTGCATCCAATGTATTGTCTTTTGACCAAACAGCGATTTTTGCACGAGAACCAGGATCACGAGCAACAGATTTAACCTCAATTGTACCATCATAAATTTCTGGAACTTCAGCTGCAAATAATTTTGCCAAAAATTGAGGATGTGAACGACTTAAAAAGACTTGTGGACCTTTAATTTCTGCACGAACATCCAAAACATAAGCGCGTAATCTATCACCAACACGATATGTTTCTCTTGGAATAAGTTCATCACGACGAAGTAATGCTTCAACATGAGCAACTTCAACAATTAAATTGCCACCTTCAACACGTTTAACAATACCACTAACAATTTCACCTTTACGACTTTTCATTTCGTTATATTGACACATTCTTTCGGCTTCACGAACTTTTTGCGTGATAACTTGTTTAGCTGTTTGTGCTGCAATACGACCAAAATCCATTGGAGGCAAAGGATCAACAATCACATCACCCAATTTTAATGATTTGTCTTTCTTTTGAGCATTAACCAAAGAAATTTGAGTAAATTCATCTTCAGGTGTTTCAACAACTGTAACATATCTTGCCATTTGAATAGCCCCAGTTGCTGGGTCAATTTTTGTTCGAATATCGTATTCAGGACCATATTTTGAACGACCAGCTTTTGAAATACCTTGTTCCATCGCTTCTAAAACATCTTTTTTAGAAATATTTTTTTCACGAGCCAATAAATCAGCCATTTGAATAAGTTCTGGTCTTGGAAGTGTTGCACTTTGCATTTTTATACCTTTCTTTGATTATTTTTTTGGTTGTTTTTGCATAAACGTATCAGTTAACAGAAGTTTTGCCTTCGAAATTTCAGAAAAAGCTATTTGAAGCTCTTGATCCTCAAAAGCAAAATGAACAGTATGTGTTACTTCATCATATTTTAAAATTTTACCTTTAAAACGTTTTCTACCATTAATATCATGAAGTGTTTCAATTTTTGCATCAGATCCTGCAAAACGAGAATAATCTGCCTCACGAACTAAAGGACGATCAACTCCTGGAGAAGAAATTTCCAACATGTATTTATTAGGAAACAAATCCTCTACATCCAAAAGTGCTGATGACGTACGACTAATTTTTTCACAATCTGCAAGTGTCATTGCAGCTCTGTCTAAACGTTCTGCCATAATTTGAACCGTTTTAACATCACCACCTTGCAGTGAGATCCTCACAATTTCATACCCCATATCCAACAAAGATGGGGATAACATTTCTGTTAATTGAGTTGATAATTCCATTGTTTTTCCTTTACTAAAAAAGGCGAGCTAACCAGCTCACCCTCATTAAATCATTGAGAATATATGTACATTATACATATTTTTTACAAAAAAACAAGTATTTTTACAAAAAAAAGATGTCTTTTGGAAAAAAACTTGCAAAAATAAGAAAAAATTGGTTAACTACAAGAAAAATAAATTAAAAAAGGGGATAAAATGTTATTTACAAAAAAAACACCTCAACCAGTTCAAGATATTGAAGAAACTGTTAAAACACCTATTTCAAATCCAATTCCTCAAGCGCCTGCTTTTTCAGGACCAGCTTCTATACCTCAAGCACCAACACTTATGGTAAAAAAAGAACCTGTAATAGAGGAAACTTCCACTATTACACAATTATCTAATGAAGAGATTGTTGAAGAAAAAAACTCAACACCACATGAGGAAATTGGACCAGACGGAAAAAAGATTTTCAAAGCCACTTCCATTCGCGATGTTGATTTTTCAGATATTTGGTTAACACCTGAAAAAGTTTCATATATACGTGACAAATCAACAAAATTTGCATTAATTCCTTTTGAAACGGAAGATATGGATGATTTTTTAAGAGCACTTGACCAAGGCTTTCAAGGTGCTGCTAGTTATGCTATCCGTTTTAAAGGAGAATCATATCGCGTTGAAAGAGTTATCACAACAACAGGTGTTCAATTTAACTGTCGCAAAATGCCAACATCCACACCAAACATTTACAACTTAGGATTACCAGAACCAATTGTTAAATATATGACAACATTGGCCACAGAATCCGGTTTAATTTTGTTTGCAGGTCCAACAGGCATGGGTAAAACAACAACAGCTTCTGCTTTGATGCGTGAGTTTTTAGAAAGCCATGGTGGATTCTTATACACAATTGAAGATCCACCCGAAATGCCTTTAGATGGTCTCTATTATGCAAAAAATGGGGGATTGGGTTTATGCAAACAAAGTCCTGTTGAAAACGAACGATGGGAAGATGGATTAAAATCAGCTTTGCGTTCTCGCCCTCGTTATATTCTTGTTGGTGAAATTAGAACACCAGAAGTTGCATCTCAAGCTCTGCGTGCTGCTACATCAGGACACCTTGTCCTATCTACCATTCACGCAAACAGTGTTGAAGATGCATTGAATTCAATGATTAAATATGCATCAGGCGCGGGATTGGATGAAAAACTTGTATGTGACCTTTTAGCTCGAGGCATTCTAGGCGTTGTACATCAACAATTAGAAGGAACAACTGTTTTAAGACCCGTTATTCACACTGCTTTTGCAAATCCCAATCCTTTGGTTGCTTGCCAAATGCGTATGAGTATTCGAGAAGGGAAAATCGCTCTTGCTACATTCATGGAAGCACAAAACACTAGAATGTTCCAAGGAAGACCTCTTTTCAGAGAAATTAAATAAATATAAAAAAATTAAAACCATAGTTAAAAGAGCTCTTTCGAGCTCTTTTATTTTTTTAATAATAAATCACAATATACACAAATCAATACATCAAAAAAACAGATATATCAAGAGAATACCAAGAAAAAAATCATTTTTCACATACAAAAAGAGCCTCTGTTTACCAGAGGCTCTTTTCTTAATTTACGCTTTGACGATTATTCAAAGATTTTTGCAACAACGCCGGCGCCAACTGTGTGACCACCTTCACGAATAGCAAAACGCAAACCTTCGTCCATAGCAACAGGAACGATCAATGAAACTGTTAATTTAACATTGTCGCCTGGCATGACCATTTCAACACCTTCAGGTAATTCAATTGTACCTGTAACGTCTGTTGTACGGAAGTAGAATTGTGGGCGATAGTTTGCGAAGAATGGAGTATGACGACCACCTTCATCTTTGCTCAACACATAAACTTCTGATTCGAATTTTGTGTGTGGAGTAATTGTTCCTGGAGCAGCCAAAACTTGACCACGTTCAACTTCGTCACGTTTTGTACCACGGAGAAGAGCACCGATGTTATCACCAGCTTCACCTTGATCCAATAATTTACGGAACATTTCAACGCCTGTACATGTTGTTTTAGCAGTTGGACGAATACCAACGATTTCAACTTCTTCACCAACTTTTAATACACCACGTTCTACACGACCTGTCACAACTGTACCACGGCCTGAGATTGAGAAAACGTCTTCGATTGGCATCAAGAATGGTTTGTCTTTTGGACGTTCTGGTTGTGGAATATATGAGTCAACAGCTTCCATCAATGACAAGATAGCATCACGACCAATTGCTGGATCACCATCATCTAATGCAACTTTTGCAGAACCTTTGATAACTGGAATATCGTCACCTGGGAATTGATATGAAGATAACAATTCACGAATTTCCATTTCAACCAATTCTAACAATTCAGCATCATCAACCATGTCAACTTTGTTCATGAAAACAACAATTGCTGGAACGCCAACTTGGCGAGCAAGCAAGATGTGTTCACGTGTTTGAGGCATAGGACCATCAGCTGAAGAAACAACTAAGATAGCACCGTCCATTTGAGCAGCACCAGTAATCATGTTTTTAACGTAGTCAGCGTGACCTGGGCAGTCAACGTGTGCATAGTGACGATTTGCTGTTTCATATTCAACGTGTGATGTTGAAATGGTGATACCACGTGCGCGTTCTTCTGGAGCTTTATCGATGTTTGCATAATCAACGAAAGCTGCGCCACCTTTTTCTGCCAATACTTTTGTAATAGCAGCTGTTAATGTTGTTTTACCGTGGTCAACGTGACCGATCGTACCGATATTGCAGTGCGGTTTTGATCTTTCAAATTTTTCTTTACTCATTATTATTTTCCTTAACTGATCAGTGTTAAAAAATTAAAATCCCACGATGGGATTTCGTTAAATGGAGCGGGTGAAGGGAATCGAACCCTCGTAGTCAGCTTGGAAGGCTGGAGCTTTACCATTAAGCTACACCCGCACATCAGCCGGGTTCGTCCTGGTGGAAGGGGAAAGATTCGAACTTTCGTAGACATAAGTCGGCAGATTTACAGTCTGCTGCCATTAACCACTCGGCCACCCTTCCATCTTTGGACGGACAACTTACACCAACTTTTGTGCAAGTAGGGTTATTATGCCTTGAAATTAAGCTCTTGTCAAGAACTTTTTTAAAAAAATAATAACCCCTTAAATTTTATGAAAAAAACAAACAGAAAAACTTACTTAAGGCGTTCAATTAACTCTTTTTCAAGCTCAGGTGTTAAATCAAACTTCAAAGCAAGCGCTTTTTCATATTGGGATTTAGCCTCTCTATTTCGGCCCAGAGCCTTATAAATATCCCCCAAATGCATATTCGCAACAGAACTTGCACCCATTCCATCAACAGCTTTTTCTGCAAAAACCAAAGCATCTTCATAACGTGATTTTTTATAATACGCCAAAGCAAGCGAATCCATTATTTCAGGTGAATTTGGGGATAATTCATTTGCCTTTTCTAAAAAAATAACAGCTTCATCAATATTAATATCTTTTTCAAGCCAAGCGTAAGCTAAATAATTTAAAACACTCGCATCATTTGGATCTAACTTCAAACAAGTTCTCATATTTTTTTCAAAAGAATCAAACTTATTTTCTTGTAAATAACAAGCTCCAGCATCAAAATAAACATCCTTAAAGTTATTTACCCCCATTTTCTCCAATAAATAAATTGTTTTTTCATAAAAAGGTAATGCTGATTTACAATCTCCAATTTCCTTATGTGAATTAGCAATCAATGTTGATAAAACAAAATTGGTTCGATTACGTTTTTCTAATTCATGGAAAATTTTTAAAGCTTCTTTATTTTTCTTTTCTTTTAAATAAAGATTCCCCTTTTTGTACAAAATAATATCCGACTTATTTGAAGTTTCCCACAATTCATCATAAATTTTATGCGCTGCAGAAAAATATTCCATTTTATCAAAACTTTCAGCTAACCAAATTTTTGCTAAATTATGATTATTATTCAAATACAAAGCAACATTCACAACAAAAGCTGCCAATTCATGCTGATTAGAGGTATTAATTCCCCAGGTATAAAAAATCTCCGATACCCCGTCCTGAGGTGTTTTGATTGGAGGCATTCCAACCTGATCAATAATATCCTTCAACAAAGGTGTTTCATCCAGTATTTTTGTATATTTCAACAAATATCCATTACTAAAATTCCACTTTTTCCGACGTTGAAAAAACTCTTTTCCAGAAACAAGTGCTGTCCAAGAAGCTATATTTGGCAATGCCGAAATTTCATTATATCGTTTTTCAGCATCAGAATAATCACCAAAATAATCCAAAATCAAAGCTGTGTGATACAAACGTGTATGCTTAGAAAAGTCATCTTTTTCCATTTTATTCAATGTTGAAAGCGCTTTTGCTTTATCACCCAACCCAGCATAAACCCAAGCCAATAAAGGAAACGTATATATTTGTTCTTTTTTATTTTTATTTAAAAGCAACAATGCTTTTGCTTGCTCATAATTTTTATTTTTAAGCGCATGCGCAACCTTCACATATATCGAAAAAAAGAATTTATCATCTTTTTCCAAATCACCTGTAAAAAACGGCATTAAATTATCAATATTTCCATCAACACCCTCTAAAAAATAGAGCTGTTTTGCGATTAAATCATTTTTTGGATCCAATTCATATGCTTTTCTTAAATAAAAAACACTTTTATCTAAATCCCCCTTACCTCTAGCTGTTATTCCAGCCCAAAAAGCCCCCAAATCAATTGTTTTAGGAATCTCTCTTTCTGTTTTAAAAAAATCTTGAAACTTTTTCACTTCTTCAGCATGAACCTTTTGTTGTGTGAAAAAAAGAGCTCTTTCAAACCAACGATCCATTGTTGAGGCCACTGGTTTATAAAAAAAAGCACTTCCCAAAACCCCACAAACAATTATGCTATAAAAAATCTTCTTCATATCGCACTTCCATTTAGAAAAATCTTTACTTTTTATGTCATTTTATGCTATCATCATTTTACAAAAAAAAGAAGTAAAAAATGAACAACTATGCAATTTTAAAATGGTACCAACTTTCAAACATAACCGAAGTCATTGGTGAAATAGCCATTGACCGTTTTGATTTATTCCAAAAAAATCAAGAAAAAACCAAAACAATATCCGTAATTTCAAATTTACCAAAAGAAGAAAAAAAAGAATCATCTATTGACAAAAACCTTTCTTTTGTCACAAAAGCTGAAGAAATTGCTCAATCATGCAATTCACTTGAAGAATTAAAACAAGCAATTGAATCTTTTGATTCTTGTTCACTAAAAAAAACATCTCTCAACACATTTATTGGCGTTGGAAAAGAAAATAATCCAACGGTTTTTTGTTTGTTCGACACACCAAAAGCACAAGCTGATAAAACTGGAAATTTATTTGATGGTACAAACGGTGTCTTAATGCAAAAAATGCTTGCATCTATTCAATTATCTCCTCAAAATTCTTTTATTGCCCCCCTAATTCCATGGCGTTTACCAGGAGATAGAAAACCAACACAAACGGAAGAATATACATGTCTACCATTCATTAAAAAACAAATCGAACTAACAAATCCTGATTTTATTTTGATTTTTGGCGCTATCCCAACTCGTGTATTGTTGGGAGTTGAAAGCATTTCAAAAGCACGTCAACAAAAATTATTCTATCAATCTAATAACCAAAACATCCCTGTTATTGCAACATTTGGTCCTGATTTGGTTTCTACATCTCAAACTTCTCGAAAAAATGCATGGGATGATTTGAAAAAACTAGCTCAATTAATACAAGAAAAAATATCAAACTAACAAAAGGAAATTAAAAATGCTTGATATCAAATTTATTCGTGAAAATCCAGATATTGTCAAAAAAACGTTGGCAGAAAAATGCTTAACTTTAGATATTGATGAACTTTTATCAATTGACAAAAAAATCATTCAAATCAAACAATTAATGGAAGCTGAATTGCAAAAAAGAAATGCTCTTAGCAAAGAAATGCCAAAAGCTTCCCCTGAAAGAAAGGAAGAAATTAAAGAACTTTCAAAAAAATCAGGTCAACAAGCTGCTGCTTATGCTGAAGAATTAAAACCATTAGAAGAACAATTCAAAACAATGATGGGGATGACTCCAACAATTCCTGCTCCCGATGTTCCACGTGGAACAAGTGAAGAAGAAAATGTCGTTATTCGACAAATTGGTGAAAAACCAACCTTTGATTTTGACATGAAAGATCATGTTGAATTAATGGATATGAACAACTGGGGTGAATTTAAAAAAATCTCTCAAATTTGTGGCAGTAGAACTGTTGGCATTAAAGGTGAATTACTTCAACTTGAAATGGCTTTATGGCAATTTACTGTCAATAAATTGATTGAAAAAGGGTTTACTGTTATGAGTGTTCCATCCCTTTCATTTGAAAACGCATTCTATCATACAGGACATTTCCCGTTTGACTATGATTCCGTTTATTCCATGCCAAAGGATAACCTTTATTTAGCTGGAACGGCTGAAGTTATTTTAAATAGCATTCATGCTGGGGACATTCTCAAAGAATCTGATTTACCAATCATGTATGCCGGATTCTCTCCTTGTTTTAGACGTGAAGCCGGTGCTGCAGGAAAAGACACAAGAGGTCTTATTCGCGTTCACCAATTCAGCAAAGTTGAACAATATATTATTTGTAAAGCTGATGTGGCCGAATCCGACAAAATGCACCAATTTATTTTACAAAATGCTGAAGAAGTTATGCAAGAAATGGAAATTCCATATCAAATTATTGCAAACTGCACAGGAGATATGGGTGCCGGAAAATACAGAATGAATGATATTGAAGCATGGTGTCCAGGACAAAACCAATATAGAGAAACACATAGCTGCTCTTCTTTATTAGACTGGCAAGCACGTCGTACAAACATTCGTTATCGCGAAGACGAATCCGGCAAAGTTAAATATGCCTATACATTGAATAATACAGGCCTTGCAACACCTCGCGTTTTAGTTGCTTTTATTGAAAATCACCAACAAGCTGATGGCTCTGTACGGATCCCAAAAGCGCTTCAACCTTATATGGGTGGAAAAACAAAAATTGGTGGAAAATAAACCATTTAAAAAGGCAACCAAAAGTTGCCTTTTTTTTATAAATAGGAGGGAATAATTAACCCTCCTTTTTTATTAAATAAAAAGAATCTAAATTGTCAAAAGAGAAGCTTCAGCTTTCACATATTTTGAAATTTTTTCAAATGCTTTATTTTCAATTTGACGAATCCGTTCACGGCTAATTTTAAACTGAACACCCAAATCTTCAAGCGTCATTGGATCATCTGTTAAAAATCGTTTTGAGATAATTGTTTTTTCTCTATCAGAAAGCGTCTCAATAGCTTGCAACAGGAGTCGTTTTTTCACAGCCATATCCTCCCTATTCCCTAAATCTTCTTCGATAGAAATAGAAGAATCTGCTAACATGTCTTGATGATTTGTTCCTGTATCAGCAGACAAAGTAGTGTTCAAAGATGAATCCCCACTTAATCTTTGTTCCATTTCAATAACATCTTTTTTTGTAACACCAAGCATTTTTGAAATTTGCTCAGCAGTTTCATCATTTAAACTTGTTTCATCATAAAGACCTAAACGAGATTTAATTTTATGCAAATTATAAAAAAGTCTTTTTTGCGTTGCAACAGTCCCTATTTTAACCAATGACCATGATTTTAAAATAAACTCTGAAATAGATGCTTTAATCCACCAAATAGCATATGTCGCCAAGCGAAAACCTTTATCTGGATCAAAACGTTTAATTGCTTGCATTAAACCAATATTTGCCTCAGAAATTAAATCAGCCAAAGATAACCCATAATGTCTAAACGAAATCGCAACCTTTGCTGCTAAACGCAAATGAGATGTTGTTAACTGATGTGCTGCATTAACATCATTATCTTCATGAAATCTTTTTGCCAACATATACTCTTGATCAGCATCCAACATCGGAAATTTATTAACTTCAGCTAAATAGAGAGACAGAGAATTTTTTGTATATAATAGTGATAATACATTTGTATTTGACTGCGTCATTTTTCTTATATCCTTTCAAAAAGCAATATAACTTTGAGTCTCTCTGCTAGAGACAAGACCCACCCCTTCTTAGGTAGGTTGACTATACCAAATACAAAAAAAAATGTCAACTAAATATTTGTTTAAAATACGATGTTTTTAAAGCAATCAAGCATATAATATAATGTATTAATTTGCCAATGGAGAATTTTTGAGCATATAATAAACGATAAAGAAAACAATAATCCCAGCCATTAAACATTTTTGTAACGAAAACATTTTTTACCTCTTTTTTTTAATTTTACAAGCAAGTATAACATTAAAAATTATTTCAACAATATTTTTCTTGATAAAAACAAAAAAAAACGTTACTTTATAAGATATAAAAACAGAAAATCGAGTTAGTTATGATAAAAAACGTTACAATATACCCTCTTGAAGAGTTCGATGGCATGCGTAAAGCAGGTCGTCTTGCCGCTGAAACACTTGATTACATTACCCCATTTGTAAAACCAGGTGTTTCAACGGGCTATCTTGATGATTTATTAGAATCATTTATGCGTCAAAATGGTGGCATTCCTGCCTGTATCGGATATAATGGATATCCAAAAGCTAGTTGTATTTCACCTAATCATGTAATTTGTCATGGGATTCCTTCCGAAAAGAAAATTTTGCAAGATGGGGATATCATAAACATTGACATCACCGTCATTTTAGATGGCTGGTATGGTGATACTTCTCGCATGTACTATGTTGGAAAACCATCTTTAAAAGCACGGCGTTTGGTTGAAACAACCTATGCAACAATGATGGCTGGAATTGAACAATGCTTGCCTGGAAAAACAACCGGCGATATTGGCCATGCTATGCAAAAACTTGCTTCAAAAGAAAATTACTCTGTTGTACTTGATTTTTGTGGCCATGGTATTGGTAGAGTTTTTCATGGACAACCTAATATTTTAAATTATGGAACACCAGGCACAGGAACAAAACTTGTGCCAGGAATGATATTTACAGTTGAGCCAATGGTTAATATTGGCACACATCAAGCAACCATATTATCAGATGGTTGGACAGCTATTACAAAAGACAGATCTTTATCTGCCCAATTTGAGCATTCTTTGGGGATTACAGAAAATGGTTATGAAATCTTTACACTTTCCCCAAAAGGATACACTTTTCCACCTTATAAATAAAGGGAATTGCATTGACTGATAAAACAAATAACTTGCCAATTGTTCCAGATTACATTGGTCATCGTTCAAGAATGAAAAATAAAGTCTTAAACAAAGGAGGCACCTCTTTAACCGAGATAGAGTTGTTAGAAGTTTTATTAATGTATTCTATCCCCAGAAAAGATGTCAAACCCATCGCTAAACAATTGCTCAGAAAATTTGTTACACTTAGAAATGTTTTGAATGCAGAACCAGAATTGTTATCTGATGTTAAAGGAGTAAAAGAATCAAGCATCTGTTTATTAAAAACGATTGAAGCTGCTTGTTTACAAATGCTTGCTCCTAAAATTCAAAAAGAAACTTATTTAGATGATTGGGATTCGATTCTAGATTATATTCGTTTAGAATTATCACATAAAGACAAAGAAAGTTTAATGGTTATTTATCTAAACAAAAAAAGAAAAATAATAACTCAAAACATAATTGATTCAAGTGCACGCTCAAGCATTCAAATCATTCCATCAGATATTGTTAACAAATGTGTTTCAGTAAAGGCTGCAGCCATTATTTTAATACACAATCACCCTTCTGGTAAACCAACCCCATCTGATTCAGATATTAAAAACACGCGTTTATTAGCAGAACAAATGGCCCCTCTTGATATTGCATTAATCGACCACCTAATAGTTGGAAATAATCTGGTTTATTCAATCAACAATAGAGGGATTATAAAATCACTCTAATTAAACCGTTTTATCTTTTTAGGAATACCAGAAATTGATGTGATAGCCCTTTCAAGCATTAATTCAGCCGGTAATTCTGTTGTTTTTGTGTTTTTTTCTGTTTCTAATAAAAGTTGCAATACTTTTAAAATAAAAGTCTTATTCCACAAATAAATTTGAGTTGCCATTATATCTTTTTGTTTAAACTGATTTGCTCTTAATATTTTTTTTAAAATATCGTCTTTTGAAACACCATTTTCCAACATATCAACAGCCAACAATAATTTGTTAAAATGAGACATTAATATCCGAACAATTGAAACAGGTGTATCTCCATTAACCAATAAATTACGACAAATTTTATCTGCTTGTTGCTGTTTTCCAAGCGCCACTGCATGGCACAACTCATCAAATGAAGCAGCCTCAGTTTTTGGAATAACAGCTTGCACATCTGATATGGTAATTTGTTTTTTATCACCCAAATATGTCATTAATTTATCAAGTTCAGACTGTGTAATAATTCTATTTTCAACAAGCGATTCTGAGAGTAAATTCATCGCATCTATATCTGCGACATACCCTCTTTCTCTCAAGTAAGAAGAAATTAATAATCGGGTATCTTTTTCATCGTCTGTATAACAAGCAATTTCCAACCCATCCGATGCATTTTCAATTAAACTTCTAAGAGAAGATGCTTTTTGCAAAGCATCACTTGTTATCAATAAAAATGTATCTGTCTGAATAAAATTAAGGTAATTTTCAACACATTCAAATATTGTGTTATCAACTTCTTTTAACCATATCAATTTACGTCCACCTAAAAATGAAGGCATATTACCTTCATCTAATAAACGAGAAGGCGTTTCTTTTAAATGCGATTTCGTCAGCTTAATTAAAGAAAATTCATCCCTTTGAGGAATAACCATTTTGATAAGACGTTGAGCGCAATCTTCCACAACACCAAAATCTGAACCATGAATAAGCGCAACTTTAAAAGTAGAACAAATCTGTTTTTGCAAAGACTCAATTTGAGCTGGTTTTGCTTTCACTTTTCACCTCTTTTTGCTTTAAATACGCAGCAACTCGCAATGAAATATTATTTGCAACGACTTGAATTAAATCATCTGTTTGTTTTTTTTCAGCTTGATACGTTGTATATGGCTCATAAAATATATTAAAAGCACCTAAAGCTGTTGTTGTTGATGACAAAACAGTTTTATCCGTTTTTTTATCAATCAACTTGTAATTAGCTGTTAAAGTTATTTTTTTACGACTGGCAAAATTATCCCCTTGAATACTTTGATCTGAAAGCAAAGGAGCATTCAATTTCACCTCTAAAACGTAATTTTTAGGACCGGAAATTTTTTTAGGATTTAAAGCATTTTCTATACGTTGTTTTAGCATATATCCATTATAATCAGCAATTGGCGAAACTAAAACCTGTTCTGTTGGAGATGATTCACCCTCAACTGAATGATATAAAGGAGAAAATCCACAACCTGAAAGAATAAAAAAGCACCCAAAAATTATTTTTTTTAATATCATATTTCCTAATCCTCAACCCTTTGAAAGCTTTTTCAATTGCTTTTTCTTTAAAAACATTGTACAATTAGTTTAACGATTTTTATTACAAAAAACAAGGAAAATCATTCAGTTGCATGCAAAAAACTATTCCCGTTATTGTTGGTCCAACAGCAAGTGGTAAATCAGCATTCTCTTTAAATGTGGCTCACAAAATTAAAGGAGAAATCATTAATGCTGATTCTTTACAAGTTTATAAGGATATTTTAATCCTTTCAGCCAGACCATCTGTTAAAGAACAAGATGGTATACCTCACCATTTATATGGTTATTTAGATGCTAAAACAACACCATCGGTTGCCTCTTGGTTAGAAGATGTAAAACAAATTCTTCAATCAGTTCAAACACCTATTTTCGTTGGAGGAACTGGCATGTATATCAAAGCGTTAACAGAGGGGATATCCCCTATTCCTGAAGTTGATGAATCCATTCGTGAAATGGTACGCCAAATGCCAATTGAAGAAGTTCAATCAAAAGTCAAGGAATGCAAAGCCATTGATCCTCAACGATTAAGACGCGCACTTGAAGTTCAATTAAGCACTGGAAAACCTCTTCAATATTTTCAAGAATTACCTAAAATAAAAATAACAAACCAAAGCTTCCAAATCTTTTTTTTAAACCCTGATCGCGATTGGTTATATAATCGCTGCAATCAAAGATTTATCCAAATGCTTCAAACAGGTGCTATTGGGGAAGTTAAACATTTAAAAGAAATAAAAGCAACAGGAGGAATTACAAAAGCCATAGGAATTAAACAAATATCACAATGGCTTGATGGCGAAATTTCCAATGAGGAAATGATTACCCAAGCAACAAAAGAAACTCGTCACTATGCAAAAAGACAAATCACTTGGTTTAAAAATCAATTTCCAAAAGCAATATCTTTTACGCCAAATGAAATAAATGATATTTTAAAAACATTTTTTTAAACTCAGTCTATTTTTTCTTTTAAAATAAACAAATTGGTTTTATCAATTGAAAAATATAAAAAAACACAACGAACAAAAAGCCTTTATTTTTTCTTGATTTTAGCTCAAATGCATATTATACTTTTCATAAATTGGCTATTTATTTAAAGGAGAAACTATGTTTATATCCCAAAACAACTTATCCCCTCAAGAAGAACTTGTTTTAAATATTGATAAGCCAATTAAACAACCTTGGTGGGACAAAAAAGGCTTTATTGCAGCAGCTATTTTTAGCGCTGTATGGCTTGCATTTATATGGGATTATTTATTTTCTTCTGGTTGGTGGAGCACACGACATGAACTTTCTCCTGCAGAATTTATTGGTGGACTTTGTGGATTATTTATCCCAATTGTTATTGCTATTTTAATTAGTTCCTACTTTGACAGAGCCAATCAATTAAATTATGAAGCACAATCATTACGTTCCTATTTAGGGGAACTTGTTTATCCAACAAACAGTGGTGCAACATATACAAGGTCCATTACCAAAGCACTTAGAGATCAAGTCCAAGAATTTAAAAAAGTTTACACAAATACAGCTCGACAAACTCAAGATTTAGGAGCTCAATTTCAACAATGGTCAGATGAACTATCGCAACACATCCATCAACTTAATATAAATACAACAACAAGTATTCGCGAACTTTCAGATAGTATTGAAAGATTAAATGCACATTCAATTAAGGCAGGAAAACAAGTTTCGCAAAGTGCTGCAATTTTCAATGAAAAACTAAGTTTATTGCAAAGAATAACAAATGAATCCACTGTTTCATTTAATCCTATTCTTCAAGAATTAGAAACTGTTTCAAATGCATTAAAAAAAATTGAAACAAGTCTCAAAGAATCAGATTTAACTGCAAAAAACATTTTAACAGGTACTCAAAATTCAACTGAAAAAATAGAAGAAAATCTCAACAATATTAAAAATATTATTTCTTCGTACGAATTGGCTTCTAATAAAAAAGAAGAAATTCTTGAAAGCAGGTTAAAACAGGCAAAAGCAGTTTTAAATATTCAAAACGAAGCTCTTGAAAAATCCAATAATTTTTTAAAAGACCACGAAAACATTATTTTAAAAGCACAAACATCTATTAGAAGCCATAACACTGCCCTTTTACAAGCAGAAACTCAAGTTAAAAACCATCAAGACACTTTGGATAAAACACTTTCAGTTTCTATCCAAAAAATAAAGGAAATTGACACCTCTTTAATCGAAAATTGCGAAAAAACAACTGCAGCCATTGATGCTGCTATTGAAAAATTAAAAGCAGCACATACAAATTTAAAAGAAAACATACAAACAGAAGATTTGTTTAAAAATCAAGAGGTAAATACAACAACAAATAAAAAGCCTATTGATTTCTTACAAAACGCTTCAGCTATTCTTGACAAACTGCAAATGTTTTCTATTGATATGGCTCATATTTTCACCCCAAAATCAGAATCAACATTATGGAAAAAATATTATGATGGAGATAAAACTGTTTTTATGCGCCATATTACACGTATGATTTCTGAATCACAGCACAAACAAATTAAAGATTTATACACAGAAAATAACGACTTCAAACAAGCCATCGATAGATATATGAGTGAATTTGAAGAAATGACACAAGCTGTTCAAAAAGAGGATGAAAACAAACTTTTAATGAGTATTTTTATTGGCTCAGATATCGGTAGACTTTATATGGTTCTTGCTGATGTGTTAAAAAGACAAGATTCCTAAAAATCTATTGGTAAATAAACGCTAAAAGTTGTTCCTTTTTTAAGTGAACTTTGCACATCAATAAGACCTTCATGAGCATTCACGATTTGTTGGGCAATTCCAAGACCCAAACCTGTACCCTCAACGGACCTACTCTTAAAATTATCAACACGATAAAACCGTTCAAACAAACGAGAAATATGTTGTGGTGCAATAGGGGTTCCTGTATTATGAATACTAATCATAACAACTTGACGAATATCACTAAAATACTTATCTGATTTTTTAGGAAAACCAGAGCATAACTGAGCTTTAACAGTAATTATAGAATCTTTTGCACCATACTTAATAGCATTATCAATTAAATTTTGAAAAACATGCACTAAATCATTTTTGTTTCCAATTAACCTTGGAATGTCATGAAGCAATTTTAATTCTATTTTTTTATGAAAATTAAGGGCCTTATTTTCTAAAGAACTAATAACACTTTGCAATAAATCAACAATCAAAATAATATCAACTCTTTTTTCTTTTTGAGTCATTTGCAACTTGGATAAAACCAATAAATCTTGAACCAAATTTGTCATTCGAGATGTTTGTTCAGCCATTAAATTTAAAAACTTTTCGCGCGCAATCTCATCATCCTTTGCAGCCCCTTGCAATGTTTCAATAAAGCCGGATAAAACAGATAATGGTGTTTTTAATTCATGACTAGCATTCGCAAAAAAATCTGACTGCTGTTGCTTAAATAATTTTAATTGAGTCACATCATGCATTGCCATAACCATAACCCCACCATTTTTTGAAACAGCTGGCAAACGCTCTAAACGAACCTGAAAGGAATAAAAACATTCATCTTCAAAATCCCATTCAAACCACTCTTGCCTGCTTTTTTCATTTGCCAACTGTTCAAATGCCACCCTAAAATCTTGTGCTTGAAAAACATCAAACATTAATTGATGCAAAATAGTTTCACCAAAAAAATTACGGCCCATTTTATTGACAAAAACCAAAACACCTTGTTCATTAATCAAAAAAAGTGGATCTGGCAAATTATCTAAAATACGGTCTGCTGAAATTGTTTGATTTGACCACCTATGTTTCACAGATAAAAACGCATCTGCTAAACGAAATGAACCAAATATCCCTTTATGTACATGAGGCAAATCAACATCCCTACCCTGCGACAAATCTCTTAAATATGATATAAATTGCTCTTGTTCATGAAAGACATAAATCGTCCAAAAAACCGTTAAAACAAAAAAAACAAGCAAAAAACAAAGTGCTGTTAAAAAATTAACTTTTCCCAAAAACAATAGACAAATCAAAGCAATAACAATCGGAATATTTAAAACAAAAATCCGTGCTAAAAAGCGAAACAAATAAAACGGTGTTTTTTTAACTTTTCTTTTTATCATACATCTATTATAATGGATATCCAAAGAAAAGGAAAGAATAAAAATGAAAACAACAAAACAAACGCCCATGATGGCACAATATTCTGAAATAAAAAACCAATATCCTGATTGTTTATTGTTTTACCGATTGGGGGATTTTTATGAACTTTTTTATGAAGACGCAAAAATAGCATCTCAAGTTCTTGGGCTTGTTTTAACCTCTCGTGGCAAATCAGAAGGCACAGCAAATATCCCGATGTGTGGTATTCCTTTTCATGCATATCAAAACTATCTTACAAGACTTGTTAAAGAAGGATTTAAAGTTGCTATTTGTGAACAAGTTGAAGATCCCGCCGAAGCAAAAAAAAGAGGTTCTACAGCAATTGTACGACGTGAGGTTATACGTATCGTAACAGCAGGAACATTGGTTGAAGACGAACTTTTAGAAGCTAAAAAAAACAATTTTTTACTTACAATAGTTCCAGGGTTTAGTGATTTTGCTATTGCATGGGCAGATGTTTCAACAGGTGTTTTTTTTACACAAACTTGTTTAGAAGAAGATATTTTTTCAGTTATAGCTAGAATATCCCCTGCTGAAATTTTATTACCAGATAATTTCATTGAATTACATCCTTCAGCAATTAAAGAAAAAGATGATAGGTATACTTTTTGGAAATCAGAACACTTTTCTTATTTAAAAGGAAAAGAAGAATTAGAATCTTTTTTCAACACTCAAAAATTTGATACATTTGAACGCCATGAAATAACAGCTTGTGGCTCATTATTGTCATATATATTACATACACAAAAAGAGACAAAACCTTCGTTGAGATATCCAATTAAAACTCTTTCAAACAAATTTATGGAAATTGACGCATCCACACGAGCTAGTCTTGAATTAACAACATCATTAAGTGATAATAAAAATGAAACAAGTGTGTTAAAAACAATTGACGTAACAAAAACAGCTATGGGAGCCAGACTATTACACTCTCAATTATCAACACCTCTTTTAGATATACACGAAATTAATAACCGTTTAGATAAAGTTGATTTCTTTTTACAAAATCCATTAATAAGAGACAAAGTTAGAGATATTCTTAAAGAGATTCCGGACATTGAAAGAGCTCTTTCTCGTGTTTTAATCGGCTCAAGTAACCCAAAAGAAATTTTATCAATAGCACTTGGTCTTGAAAAATTACCTCTGCTACGTGAGATTATATCTTGCGATCTTATCCCCGAGTCACTTAAAAAAGATCTCTACCTTATGGGAGAATATTCAGGTCTTGTAAAAGATATTACAAGTGCAATAAATCCAGAAGCAAAAAATCAACTTGCTCGTAATGGTGGATTTATTCTTATGGGATATTCACCACAATTAGATGAGCTTACTTCTTTACAAGAAAATATAAAATACACCCTTCTTGCTCTTCAAAAACAATATTGCGAACAAACAGGTATTCCAAATATAAAAATTTCCTTCAACAATTTAGTTGGTTACTATATCGAAGTCCCTGCAAAATATGCAGATCCATTTTTAAATGATAAATCAAAGGGATTTATCCATAAACAAACAATGCTTAATGTTGTTCGCTTTACCACCGAAGAGTTAATTGAACTTGAACATAAGATTATGAATGCAAATGAATTGGCAATTGAAATGGAAGTTGCTATATTCAATCAATTTGTTGAACAGATAAGAAATTTGAATGATTCGATTGTAACAACATGTATTTCTTTAAGCAATATTGATGTTGCATCATCACTTTCTCTTTATGCTGAAATTAATCATTGGGTTCGTCCAATTTTAACAGACGACAATTCTTTTGAAATCAAAGCTGGCAGACATCCTGTTGTTGAAAAATCATTAAAAAAACAAAACATTTCATTTATTCCAAACAATTGCTCTATGTCCATTGATTCAAGTTTATTATGGATTATTACGGGACCAAATATGGCTGGTAAAAGTACCTTTTTAAGACAAAATGCTGTTATTTCAATTTTAGCTCAAATAGGATCTTTTGTCCCCGCTGAATATGCCAAGATAGGTATTATTGATAAACTTTATTCGCGCGTTGGTGCAAGTGATGACTTAGCAAGAGGACGTTCTACATTTATGGTAGAAATGGTTGAAGTTGCAGCAATTTTAAACAACGCCACAGAAAAATCTTTGGTCATTTTAGATGAAGTAGGTCGTGGAACTGCAACATACGACGGTTTATCCATTGCATGGTCTGTTATTGAACATTTGCATGATGTTAATAAATGCCGATCACTTTTTGCAACACATTATCATGAATTAACTGCTCTTTCTAATCGTATGGATAAAATTGATTTATATACAATGCGTATAAAAGAATGGAAGGGTGACATTGTATTTCTTCATGAAATATGCCAAGGTGCCACAGATAGATCTTACGGCATCCATGTTGGAAAATTAGCAGGATTACCAACATGTGTTTTAAATAGAGCTGAAGAAATATTAAACCAATTAGAAGAAAAAAAACAACATCAAAAACCATTATTTGATGATTTACCCTTGTTTTCACAAACATTAAAAACAATATCAAAAGAAAAAGAATCTCCTGCACTTGATGCATTGAAAAAAATAGATGTTGACTCTTTGTCTCCACGAGACGCCTTAGAATATATGTACAAACTTAAAAGTATGTTGGAGGAAAAATGACACCAATTCATCAAATTATAGCAACACTCTTGTTTTCAAGCGTTAATCTATTTATTTTTCTACTTTTTTTAGGGTTTGTGATCTTTTTTATTTATATTGCTGCATATATAGCAATACCAGTTATTCTCATTTTATTTATTTTATATATTATTAGTCAAATTTCTAGATTTGCACATATAAAAATAACACCCAAAATTTTCACAAAAAAGAGAACTACATCTAAAAAAAATGAAGAAAATATTATTGATGTTGACTATACTGAAATAAAATAAATTATTTTGAAAATGTCCGAATAGGCATTAAATCAAAAAATTCTAAGGCATCTTTGAATTGATTTTTTTGAATCAAACTATGAAGATGCCTAAAAACTAAATAAACATCATCAAATGATGTATTTTGTTCATCCTTACTAAAAACAAAATTAGGTGTTTCATAGATGCTATCAAAATAAACTTCTTGAATCTCTGCTTCATATTGTTCTGTTATAACATCTCTATAAATGTTACTTTCTGCATTAAATATATTTCTATTTTTATACAGTAAAACAAAATCCTCTAAAAACTCTTGAAATTCTTCTTTTGATAAAAACTGCTTAAAAAAATACATGTTTTGAATTGCATATTCTATTTTGTTTATATTATTCATACAACCTCTCTTTTTTTATTAACAAAACATATTTATCATTGTTAACCAAAAAATACAACTTATAGTTTATTTTTTTTACAATTCTTTCGTTTATATTAAAAAAAATGTATTGCAAATTACATTTGAAACCTTATTTACATATTGCATAAAAAAAGGAGAGAACCATGCAAATACTTATAAAAATTTTAGCTATTGTCTGTTTAATTGGCGCTCTAAATTGGGGATTAGTTGGTTTTTTTGGATTTGATCTTATTGCCGCCATTTTTGGGCCAATGACTTTTGTTTCAAGATTAATTTATTCCCTTGTAGGTATAAGTGGTGTTTTACTTATTATTTTATCTATCAAACAATACAAACAGTTAACAGACTAAAAACAAAGCCTGATAATAATATTCTATAAATTATGATATTATTTATCAGGCTTTGTTTTATGCTTGTTCTAAATATGCTTGCACTAAAGCATCAGTATCTTGAACTTGTTTAGCCAATCTTTCAGCCAATATAACACTCTTATTACCAGATGAATATATTTTCAATAATGAACCTAAACCACTTAAGTCAACATCTAAAATAACAGATTCATGAATAGCTGGTCGAGAAACTAAAATAGCATATTTTCTATCTGCGAACTCTTTTCCTAAAATAAAGTTCATTTCTCTAGGTGTTAAATTCCACGTTGCATAATCTGAAGGGTTTGCTTGTGGATTTCTAAAGAATATAACGGTTTGACATTGACCACGAATAACATCACCTAATCCATTATCATCTAAAAATCTTGGCTGTTGAAAAGCACACAAGTATGCTTGGCGTTTTTTACGCCCTTCACGAAGACCCACAATGAAACTATCTTTAAACATAGGATGTTCTAACATTGGAGCTGTTTCATCAATCATAATTAAACTAGGAGTTCCCATCACTGTTGAAAGGGTTTGAATACGATACATCACATAACTAATAACAGCAGGAGCTAAAACGCTATCTTGGAATATAGTTGTAAAGTCAAAAGCCATATATCTACTTGACAAATCCAAATTATCTGTTAACGAGTTAAAAATACGCCCATATTGATCATCATTTACCCATCTAAAGAGTTCACGACGCATATATCCGTTTGGAGCAAAACAACTTTTATACAAATTTTTAAGCAACCTTTCATCAGGTCTTAAATATTCAAAAGCTGTTGTTACAGCGCGTGCAATTTCTTGTTCTGAAATTGCATCTATTCCCCCAGTAATATCACGCATCCAAGTTCTTAAAAACGCACGTGTATCTGAAGAATCTGGAACAGCAAATGGGTTTAAAGAAACAGATTCTTCACCACCATCAAAACGAACATATGGAGCACCTTGCATTAAAGCAAAAACCTTTGCACCATTGTTTCTATCAAAGAAATATGTTCTTAAATCTGGAATACGCATCGATTGCCCAGCAAGGAATGAAAAGAGTGTTGTTTTACCTTGCCCTGTTGGACCAATCAACGCTGTATGAGCAACAGCATATTGCTCTTCAGAAACGTGAAATTGAAACGCATAAGCTGTACCTGTAATTGTTCTAAAATAAGACAAAGGCATTGGACCCCAATCCGATTTTCGACGACCTTCTGCTGTTTTATCAATACACACAGCACAGGCAACAACACGTGACAAATATAAGAATGTTCTTGGATAAATTTCATATGTTGGGAACTGAGCAAAAAATGTTGCTTGTGCAGCCCAACCTTCACGAACAGGTGTCACATTATGCAAACGACAAATTTTTTCAATTTCTTCTTGACCAAACTTCAACTCTTCTTTTGTTTCACCAAAAATAAAGACCGTCATTGCATATTCATTTAATGTCTGTCCATCAGCATCTGACTGATCCATCCATTCCAAAGCTGTATTATATTGAGCTTGAACGTTTGTTGAAAAGGTTGTTAACCAAGCCATTCTACGTTGTTGCATCAAAAGCATATTTGCCTTAATCATAGGAATAGCTTTGATATTATGTAACAAAGTAACTTCACAGTCAATGCTAATAATATCTGCTATCATTTGCTCATCCATAAAATCGCCAGGCTTACGAATTCCTATACAAATACCATACTTTAGAATATCACCTGAAAAAAACTTAATTATCCCTTCATCTTTAGTAAAATGGATATAATCAGCTGTTAACAAAGCATTTAAAGTATCACCCTCTTCTCCACCAATTCTAGGTTGTGGAACAGATAAAGGACTTGCTAATTGAGCAAAAAGCCAAAAAGGACTTTTATCACTGTGTTTGTGTGGTGTTTTTTCAGAAATTAAAACTGGCTCATAAACATCCAAAATAGATGTTAATGCTAACGTTGCTTGTTGCAAATCATCCATTGCATTTTTTCTGTCATTGATAGAAATAACAATATAATGTTTATTTCTAAAAACACGTTGCATATTTTCCATCCATTTTTGCGATACTCTTTTAAGTAATTTACTATCCCGATGTTCACCCATATCATTCAAAGAAATTCGCTCACGGATTGTAATAACTCTGGAAACAACTTCTAAAGAAGCCATTGAGTCAATCCATTGTTTTCTTGCTTGAGCAAGAGCCAAACGTTCCGGACCCGTTAAAAGTGTTGTATCAGCCCCTCGCACTTCAAAAACACGTGCTAGTGAACCATTTTTTAAATGAATTGTTGCTCCATCCTCATCCAAACGACTAAAAGGTAAAAAATCAGAAACACGTGTTTCTCTTGGTTTTGGTAAAATAATATCCCCTAATTTTGTCACAAAAACAGACATAATAAACATCGCTGCACAAACACCAATTAAAGCAACCAATGTTGAAAAAGAGGATGACCCTTGAGCTAACAGGTCAAAAACATTCATGTCAAAATGGATATCATTCATTTTTGATTTTCCTTATGGAGCAAGTTTGTTTCCTTTATCTTTGTATACATTTTTTGAAGGCGTTGCCATTGGTCCAAACGTTAGCATCATTTTTGATAAATGAGGTTCACGAACAGAATAAGCTGCTATTATTGCATGAGAAACAGCAATTGTTCCAATAAAATAAATTGGATTCATATTAAACGTTGCTGTACACACACACATAATACCCATCTGTATAGAAAAATTCACAACAGCCGGATACATTGGTGCCCAAAAAACACGTGGTGGCATTGCAACAGCTTTTAAAATTGGCTCTCTCATATCAACCCCCTACACAATATATACTTCATTTAATTATATTATACAATAAATTAAAAAACTATTAACAAAAAACTTTTCATAAAAAAAATCATAATGTTTTTAAAATATGTATTTAATTTGCATTTTTGATATTTTTCTTGACTTTTTAGCAAAAAAAGTGCATGTTACCCCCTGAAAAACCAAATAAAAAGGTAACCAATAACAAAGAGAGTTAAAAATGAGTTTTAACGAAACAACAATTAAAAATATTTCAAAATTAGCTCGGTTACATTTTCCTGCTGAGCAAGAAGAAAAATTCACAAAAGATATTAATAGCATTCTAAATTGGGTTGAAGAATTAAAAGAAGTTAACGTTGACAATATTGGACCACTTGTAAGTGTTTCAATGCAAGAACCGGGATTTAGAAAAGATAAAGTTACAACAGGCGAATTACAAAATGAGCTTATGGCAAATGCCCCTGAATCAGCTCACGGTTTTTATGTTGTACCTAAAATGGTGGAGTAATTTTTATGACAACAAATTTAGTAGATCTACACATCAGTGAAGCATTAAAGCTTCTTGAGAAAAAAGAAATTTCTTCTGTTGAATTAACAAAAGCTCATTTAGCAGAAATGGAAAAAGCTCGCTTTTTAAATGCTTACATTACTGAAACACCTGAAATTGCATTAGAGCAAGCTGAACTCAGTGATAAAAAAAGAGCTTCTGGTGAAAAAATTGGCAGATTAGAAGGTATTCCTATTGCAAATAAAGACCTGTATTGCACAAAGGGAATCAAAACAACAGCAGCCTCAAAAATTCTTTCAAATTTTGTTCCACCTTACGAATCAACGGTGACACAAAACTTAAAAGATGCAGGCACAATTATGCTTGGTAAAGTAAACACAGACCAATTTGCTATGGGTGGTTCAACAATGACCAGCTATTTTGGTGTAACTAAAAACCCTTGGACAGATGAAAATGGTGAATATAACTTAGTTCCTGGTGGTTCATCTGGTGGTTCAGCTGCAGCCGTTAGCGCAGGTCTTTGCATGGGTGCAACAGGCTCCGATACAGGTGGTTCCATTCGCCAACCTGCCTCATTTTGTGGTATTACAGGGATAAAACCAACTTATGGACGTTGCTCAAGATACGGCATTGTTGCATTCTCATCTTCTTTAGACCAAGCAGGTCCTATGGCTCGTTCTGTTGAAGATTGTGCACTTCTCCTTCGTGAAATGGCTGGACATGATCCAAAAGATTCAACTGTTGTTAATACAGCTGTTCCAGATTACACAGCAGCATTAACAGGTGATATTAAAGGTAAAAAAATTGGTATTCCAAAAGAATATCGTTCCAAGGACTTAAATCCTGAAATTGCAGCTGCATGGGATAAAGGGATTGAGCTTCTTAAAAATGCTGGCGCTGAAATTGTTGAAATTTCACTTCCTCACACCAAATATGCTTTACCTGTTTATTACATTATTGCTTGCGCAGAAGCTTCATCAAATCTTGCAAGATATGACGGCGTTCGTTACACAACAAGAGTTGATGGCTCTTCTTTAGATGAAATGTATGAAAACACAAGAACAGATGGATTTGGCCCTGAGGTCGTTCGCCGAATACTATTAGGCACTTTTGTGTTATCAGCTGGCTTCTACGACGCCTATTACACACGTGCACAACGTGTTAGACGATTGATTTATAACGATTTTATCACTGCTTTTGAATCTGTTGATGCCATCCTTGCTCCAGCAGCTCCTTCAACAGCGCTTTCATACGAAGCTATGCAAAACATGAGCCCTGTGGATACATATCTTGGTGACGTATTTACAACTCCTGCCTCATTAGCTGGTGTACCATCTTTAGCATTACCAATTACAATTGCTAAAAATGGTTTGCCAATTGGGTTGCAAGTTATAGGCAAACATTTTGATGAAAACACTGTATTTAAAGTTTCAGGTGTTTTAGAATCATTAGCTGGGTTTGATAAAAAACCACACCATGTGAAAGGATAAGATTATGACCTATATTATCAAAGGAAATACAACAGATTGGGAATTGGTGATTGGTTTAGAAGTTCACTGCCAAATTATTTCAAATTCAAAAGTATTCTCAGGAGCTTCTGCGACTTTTGGAGCCGAACAAAACACACATGTTTCATTTGTTGACGCCGCATTTCCAGGGATGTTACCTGTTGTAAATGAAAAATGTATTGAACAATGTGTTAAAACTGGTTTAGGATTAAATGCTGTTATCAATAAATACTCTCGTTTTGATCGTAAAAACTATTTTTACGCAGATTTACCTCAAGGCTATCAAATCAGTCAACTTTACCATCCAATTGTTGGAGAAGGCTATATTGAGGTTACAACCTCAGAAGGAACAAGAAAAATTGGTGTAGAACGTCTTCATCTTGAACAAGATGCTGGTAAATCAATCCATGATATGCACCCATCTAAGTCATTTATTGACTTAAATCGTGCCGGCGTTGGTTTAATGGAAATTGTTTCAAAACCAGACATGCATTCTCCAGAAGAAGCCGGTGAATATTTACGTCAATTAAGAGCTATTGTAAGAGCATTAGGAACATGTGATGGCAATATGGACGAAGGGTCAATGCGTTGCGATGTAAATATTTCTGTTCGCCCAGTTGGTTCAACTGAACTCAGACAACGTGTTGAGGTTAAAAATGTGAACTCCGTTCGATTTGTTATGCAAGCAATTGAAATTGAAGCAAATCGTCAAATTGAATTGTACGAAGCAGGACAAACATTTACACAAGAAACACGTCTTTTTGACTCCGTTAACTTAGAAACAAGACCTATGCGTTCTAAGGAAAACGCTAATGATTACAGATACTTCCCTGATCCTGACTTGCTTCCAGTTATTCTCACGGATGAATATATTGAAAACATTAAAAACAATTTACCAGAACTACCTGCTGCAAAGAAAAAACGCTACATTGAAGAATTAGGGCTCACACCTTATGATGCCAGTGTTTTAATTGCAGATAAAGAAACTGCTCTTTATTTTGAAACAGCAAGTCAAAATCAAGATCCTAAAAAAGTTGCAAACTGGATTATGGGTGATTTATTTGGATATTTAAATAAATCAAACAAAAACATCACTGAAAGCCCTATTTCTGCTCAAAATTTAGGCGCCCTAGTAGGTCTTATTAATGATGGGACAATTTCTGGAAAAATTGCTAAAGAAGTTTTTGAAATTATGGCTGAAACAGGAAAAGAACCTTCTCTCATTATTGAAGAAAAAGGTTTAAAACAAGTTTCTGATACCGGAGCTATTGAAACAATGATTTCAGAAATTTTAGCAGCCAACCAAGACAAAGTTGCTGAAATCAAAGCAGGTAAAGACAAATTAAAAGGCTGGTTTGTAGGACAAATAATGAAAGCCTCACAAGGCAAAGTTAACCCAGCCCTAGCTAACCAGCTTTTAGATAAGAAACTTGCTGAATAAGCGTTAAAACGCTTTTTAAACAATAAAAAAACCATCAGTTAATCTGGTGGTTTTTTTTATACACGAACAAAAAAATAATGTTTCACGTGAAACATTATTGAAGTAAAAAAAGTTATCCACAATCCAAAACGATTGAATTTATATTTCAAAATTATTATTTACAACACACTAAAAAAGTATGTTTCACGTGAAACATACTTTTTTATATAATAATTATGAGTTGTTTCACGTGGAACATTTTTATTATTTTTGTTTCACGTGAAACAAAAAAAAGAGCGATTTCTCGCTCTTTTTTTATTCAATTGGTCCACCTAAACTTAATCGCTGAAGAATTAAATCAAGTTTATCTAAATCTAGACCAGAAATAACAACAGAGCCTGTCATCCCGTTCCATTTAATAGAAACAGAAGTATTTAAAACACTACTCAACTCTTCTTCAAGAGTTAAAATATCACCATCTTTTTCAGGTTTTGATTTAACTTTTGTTGTAGCTTTTTTAGATGCTAATTTTTCAGTTTGACGAACACTATATCCCTTTTTCAAAACTTCAGTCGCTAATTCAACAGGATTTTTCGCTGTCAAAAGAGCACGTGCGTGACCAACTGTTAATTCTTTTTTCTCGACCATACCTTTGATTTCATCAGGCAAATCAATCAAACGCATCATATTTGCCAAATGACTACGACTTTTACCAATCACCTTAGAAAGTTCTTCTTGTGTGTATTTAAACTCTTCTAGAAGACGTTTATAAGCTTCAGCTTCTTCTAATGGGTTTAAATCTTCCCGTTGGAGATTTTCAATTAAAGCAACTTCTAAAGCATCTTTATCAGAAAAATCTTTAATAATTGCAGGAATTTCCTTGAGACCAGCCATTTTAGAAGCTCTAAAACGTCGTTCACCAGCGATTAATTCATATCCCCCTATTTTTTTAGGATTATTTCTAACCAAAAGTGGTTGCAAAACGCCTTTTTCTTTAATTGAAAGGACTAAATCAGCCAATGCCTCTGTTGAAAAAACACGACGAGGTTGATAAGGGCTTGGAACTATATTATTTATATCGATTAAAGTTACACCATCTGAAGCAGGTTGTTGTGAAGCTTTTTTTTCAGAAACCTCCATGATATCGTCATCATCTTCACCCATTAAAGCGCTCAAACCACGCCCTAAGCGTACATTTTTATCCATGGATTAAAAACTCCCTTTCTCTTTTTAAAACTTCTGCAGCCAACTTAATATAACTTTGAGCCCCTGCACTCTTATAATCATATAACATCACAGGTATACCATGTGATGGAGCCTCAGGAATACGAACATTTCTAGGGATTAATGTATCGTAAACTTGGTCACCAAAAAACTCTTTAACATCATTAACAATTGATTTAGAAAGATTTGATCTTCCATCAAACATTGTTAAAACAATACCATGAACTTTCAAGGAAGGATTAAAATTCTTTTTAATTTTGTTAATTGTTTTCATTAAATCAGCAACACCTTCAAGCGCTAAATACTCGCATTGAACAGGGATAATCACACAATCTGATGCTGCCAAAGCATTCATTGTTAATAAACCAACAGCAGGAGGACAATCAATGAAAATATAATCAAAATCATCAGCTTGTTCTAATGCTTTTTTTAAGTAAAATTGTGGCTTATCAGAACTTGCTAATTCAATATCAACACCAAGCAACTCTTTGCTTGCAGGCAATACATACAAATAAGGAATATCTGTTTCACAAACACAATCCTTTAAATTTTCTCCCCCAACAAATACAGTGTAGGAATTCTTACTTCCTAAACGTCTTTTAGCACCAACACTGACTGTTGCATTACCTTGAGGATCTAAATCAACAACTAATACTTTTTTTTCAACAGCAGCTAATGCTGTTGCTAGATTAATTGTTGTTGTTGTCTTTCCAACCCCACCTTTTTGATTAGAAACAGAAAAAATTCGAGCTTTTTTCATAAATACTCAACCTCCGTTATTTTTAAAATACAACCATTTTTATCAATTTTACTTTTAATTTTCTCATTTTTACATGATATATTCAATTTTTTCAACTCATCATCAACTGAAACACCTTTCAAAAGGATATATTGTGTGTTTTTATTATAAAAAGAACGTCCTAAATCCAGTAAAAGAGAAACAGATCCTAATGCGCGAGATGTAATAATATCAGCCTTTACATTTGTAATATCTTCTATACGCTCATTTAAAACATCCAAATTTAAATCTAAAATTCTTGAAACTTCTTTTAAAAAGATAGTTTTTTTATTATCACTCTCAATTAAAACTATTCTTTTTAAAGGGCCGTTTAATTTTTTATTTAAAATAGCAATAACAATTGCAGGAAAACCACCACCAGAGCCTAAATCAACCAAAGTGTTTCCATTTTTAATCTCAAAAAATAATTGTGCAGAATCCAAAATATGCCGTTCCCAAAGGGTGTTAATTTCTTTATTTGAAACTAAATTAACAGCTTTTTGCCATTTTTTTATTAAAGCTACATATTGCTCTAATAAATCTTTTGCTGGTAAAATTTTTTGTTCTAATTGTTTCACGTGAAACA
>JAZSGT010000050.1:0-6334 GCA_045532865.1 Alphaproteobacteria bacterium | reverse complement strand
AGCCTCTAAAGAAACATCAGATGCATGAGGCAAAGACACATCAGCACTCAAGGGGGTTCCCATTTCAAATGAATCTACATGTCCTGCCAAAACAAAAGGCTCTCTCCCTTGCACCTCTTCATGCACCAAATGGTGTCTAGAAGAAGTTGTATCTCTTGTTGTTGAAACAGATGTATTCAAATTCAATTCAGGTACTGTTTGAGAAGCAAGTTGTGAAGTTCCTTCATCTTCCAAAACAGGAACACCCTCATAATTTAAACCTAAATCTTCTGAAAAAGAAGCCGATTGTGATGAATCAACACCCCCAACCCCTGCATCAACCCCTTGCGCATTTGTTGTACTCGGAATTATAGGAGCTGCTGGCCTACTTTCACCATAAGTGGAGGCTCCCCTCTCATTATATATCGCGTCAAGCTGATTAACATTTACTCGTTGCGCCTCTCGTATGGGCGTAATTCCAACATTTCGTTGCACATTTTTCAAGTCATTTTGCGTTTTTTGACTTAATCCACCCAGATATCCACCCATTGGACCTTTTTCAGTTCTGGGAATGTGACAACCAACAACACCAGCACCACCTGTCAAACAACCAGGAGGTGTTCCTTTCAACACATTTTCTCTTTGCTGATCTTGTGGTACTTTTGCCCCTTGTGCTGCTGCATCTCCTTGTCTTGCAATTTCAGCAGCTCTTTTTAACTCAGATTCCAATTCATATTGCAATGCGGTTGCTTGACTAACTGATGCTTGGCTCACCCGAATGGGTCCCACAAAAATATTGCCCGTGGAAAGTGAATATCCATCGGGCAATTTTGAAAATGGGAGCAATTCTGCAGGAATCGGAAGACCTTTTTTGGTGTAAGCTTCCTCAATTGCTTGCACGGTTGCAACAGGGTTGCTGGCATAAATCTTTTTAAACGACTCAACCGTCTTGGCATCCACCTTTTGCCCCCCAATAACACTTGCCAACTCTTGAGGGGTGTAGAAAAAACCTGCATATTCTTTTGGAATATCCTTTCCCTTATAATATTCAGCAATAATGGCTTGAGCTAAAATAGGATTTGTTGCATAAATAGAAGATAACGCCTTTTTAATTTCCTCTTTTGTAGCACCCACATTAAAAATTTGCTTACCAATCGTACCCACAGAAGCATTAAACTTGTCTGCCACAGAAAAAACCTGTTTAATCGAACGAGAAAAATCCTGCAATGAGCGCATATATTGCTCATATTTGGCTTGCATCATGGCTTCCAACTCTTGCCGTTGCATCATAGAAAAATATTCCATCGCATCTTCAGGATTATCCCCAATTTTCAGATGAATTACATCTTCAATTTTTTGCGACAAACTGGGTGAAATGTTGTAAATAGCCTGCAATTTTGAAAATGTCCCTTCCAAATCTGGATCGGTGCTAAAAGCAGAATATTGATGCGCCAAAAATAAAAAACGTTGAAGCTCTTGTGGCTGCAACGTTTTTAAATCAACTGAATCAAAAATAGCAATTTCGGCCAAACAACGTCTGGCATTTTTTTCCTTTTCCCATACCCTCGGCGATGACATAACTTTATCCCCCTTATAAAAATCATCTCCTCAAAATCATTTTGGTTTTAAAAACCACAGCTTTAAAGACCGCCTTCTTTAAGCTTTTTTTTCAGCCTAACACAAAAAAAAATTTCCTGTCAAGAAAATTTTTTTTCTTTTTTTATTTTTCAACAACCCTTTGTTTTAAAACACAAAAAAACACCTTTTAAAAAAGATTTTTTCTTCCTTAAAGGTGTTTTTATGTTTTTAAGACAAGCGAGAGTTACCAGAATTTTCAATCAAATTATCTTGTTGTTCACGAGGCTCATTTGTTAATTCTGACATAGCAGCACCACGCAAACGATCTGCAAACCCTTGCTGATTACCAGATCTGGCGCCATTTTCCATCAACAAATGCTTAATTGCTTTTAACTTGGCATATTGTTCAGAATCTTTGTCCATCAAGTTTAATTTTTCATTCAATCGATCCAAAGGCGTTTTCCCCTCATGATCTTTAATGTTCAAATCAGCCCCCTCTTTAATCAATTTTTCCACAATGCGTGGTTCAGAAAACTGCACAGCTAAATGCAAAGGCGTTTTTCCCTTATTATCCCTTGCATTTAAATCAGCCCCCAAATAAATCAACCTGTCAATACATAATTCTCTTTCAGGTGCCAAATGGCTATATGCCACCAAGCGATGTAAAGGTGTTGAACCAACAGCATCTTTTTGATTGGGGTCAGCCCCTTTTTGCATCAATGTTGTAACCGTGCCCAAATTGCCATATTCACATGCCACATGCAACATAGTGTAACCAGATTCATCTTTATAGTTCACATCAACGCCTGTTTTTTCCAAAAACGTTTCCATTGTTTGCCAATCAGCCAATGCTGCCACCTCTAATGGCAAAGGCATTTTTTTTGACCCATGCGTGTCTAAACTTAACCCAGCATCAATAAAACCCATTAACCCTTCGCTATTCCAACTTGTCATTGCAATTTCATAAGGAGTTAAACCCTGCTCATTCACAGCATGCATATCCCCACCCATAGCAACAAGCATTTTAATCATTTCAGGACTGGCACTGGCTGCTGCATAGTGTAAAAAAGAATTTCCATATTCATCTGGCTTTAAAGAAATTTGGCCACTTGTTACCAACTCACGAATGGTTTCAAAATCATTATCTTGAAGAGCATATCCAGCCAAAACATCAGGGGATGGTTGCATCCCTTCATCCACAAATCCCTCGTCCTCTAAATACTCTTGATCTCCCATAGAACCCTCTTCTTTTTTTTAATCTTATTTTCTTCTAACACAAAAAAAAGAAGATAACAAGCCTTAAAAACACATTTTAATAAAATCTGTTTTTAACTATTTCAAAAGCACATTTTCAAAACAAATCTTTTATTTTCAAATATTAAAAAGTACTTCTTTCTTTTGAATAACGATAACCCCCTCTTCTGGAACGATTTTTATCTTCAGGTGCGACCCTCCCTTTAGAAATTGTTTCTAATCTCTCTGAAACGCTATAATTACTCGTTGTAGAAGACAAGCTCCGTCTTAAAACAGAGTCATAAACATTTTGATACAAACTGTACTGTTCAACCAAAGCTTTTCTGATTTTAAGCTCTGCTTGGGGAGAGATAATTCCACCCTCAGCTTGGCTCAAACGCACAGCATATTCTTGCCATTCTTCTTGAGTTCTTCCCATAAAGCCACCTTCTTGCATCCCAGCATAAGCAACCATGGCTCTGAACTTTAACTCTTCAGCAGTCCCTTTGGTAAAGTATTTTTGATCTGCTGGGCTCACCTGCCCGCTATATTGATCAGGCATTAGTGTTTGAACGGACACACCATCAAGTTCAGCAGCACTTTTGGCTGCCTCGCCTAAATTATTAATATCAGAAATAAAGTTTGCCACAGCCCATGCATTAAAAGCCATCCCCAAACCTCTAGCAGACCATTTCAGTTTTTTGACATTATTACTTGGTTTACCTGGAAGATCAACTGGGCTAAATCTTTCGTATCGCTTGGTGATACCTCTAATTGCCTTCTCTCCTGCATCCGTTAACCCTCTTCCATCTGGTTTAATATATTTTTTAAGAAATTCTCTACAGGCTTCAGTATCATCAAGAACCAACACATAGCGGTCGACATCTTTTGCATAACCTATCCTAACCCCTGTTACGCCTCTATTTTTTGATAGCTTGTTCAAATATTCCAGTTTTTTTTGAGAAAGTCCACCCAGTCCACCCAGTTCACCCTGCACCACATAAATTTTGCCCCTAGCTGTTACCATGCATTTTTCTTGGGTTGCACGCCATATTGCAGCATCCAAAGCCGTCACAGCGACCACAACAGCACCAGATTCTAACGTTTCAACCAAAGCTTCACGGCAGTTAGTTGTCGACTGCTGCTTAGCTGTATCAAGCATCTGCCTTTTATCCGAAATCGCCGCCATCACCTCATATAATTCATCAAAGCCATCATTTAGATTTTTAATAATTCTTGAAGCATCTTGTGTTGTCATATTCCACCTTTTAAATCATAACACATACATTTATTTAAACATACCATCAAAAAAACACGTTTGCAATTTTTTTCTGCAAACGTGTTTTTTATTTTAAAGTACTTTATCAAAAACCTGAGCGAGAACCTCCTCCTCTTCTTCTGCGTCCCTGAGGCGTTGCACTTTCTTGTCCCTCACGCGCAGGAACAGCTTGTCCACCGCCACCCTCTCTCAACCCTCTTGAGGCATCAGATGACCTTGTTGTATCTGTATTAGAGCCATTATTAAAGGTTTCTTTTATAGCTCTTTCATATTCTGGATATGCTTGAACCAATGCTTTTCTGATTTTCAATTCTGCTTGTGGATCAATAATCCCCCCTGCTTCAGAAAGACGCACAGCATATTCTTGCCATTCTTCTTGCGTCATACCCATAAAGCCACCTTCTTGCAACGCTGCATAAGCAACCATAGCTCTAAACTGCAACTCTTCTGGTGAGCCTTTGGTGAAGTATTTTTGATTAGCCTGACTGATTTGACCAGCATATGCTTCAGGCATGGGTGTTTGAACAGACACACCATCAGCTCCAGCATTTGCCCCTGCCTCACCTAATCTTGAAATATCAGAAATAAAGTTTGCTCCTGCCCAGGCTGCAAAACCAACACCTAAGCCTCTGGCGCCCCACTTAACAACACTGCCTGCGATACCTCGCATCCCAGCTCCTGCTCGAGAAGCTGTTCGGCCTCGATTTGTGGAACGAGGTGCCTCTGATGCTGTACTCCCACGATTTGCAGATGCATTTTGCCCTGATGGGTGGGTTGATTGCGGGTCAGTTAAATCAACATCTTCAATTTGTACAACTCCCCCTTCTCTAATAGCAGCAGCTCTTTCCACATTTCCAACTCTACCTTCTGATGATACCATCGAAAAAATATCTTGTGCTTCAGCTGTCAAACCAGTTCCATCTGGCGAAATATATTTTTGAAGAAACTTTCGTGCTTCTGGGGTATCTTGAAAACGAAGCCCAGATAAACCAGAACCTCTTCCTTCAGCTGGAATTTCATAAACTTCTATCCCTTCATTTTCTGCCAACTTAAACAAAAAACCAATTTGATCACTATTTCTGAGCGAACGGCCAATTTCAATTTTGCCACTTCTAAACTCACCACCCATTCTTTCAACAACATTATCTGGCAATACAGCCCGAGCTTCTGACCGAATAAACGCTTGCACACGAGCTAATTCTTGTTGTCCAAGCTCGGTTAATCCTGCACCATCTGGTTTGACATATTTTCGAAGAAATGCGCGTGTCTCAGGTGTGTCAGGAAGGAGCAAACGATATGATGGTTGCCCTCCTTCCGTATGGCCCATGACCATTTCAAATTCCCCTCTAAAATCATCAGCATAGGCACTGCCAAATTCATGCTCAGCCAACTGATATAAATCTCCGATGTTAACTGAACCATTTCCACGCAAATTACCCCCAAAATAGATTTTACCGTCATGCAGTCCACAACCCATTGTGTACAAAGCATTATTTGTCAAAGTCGGCCCCAAATGAGAAGTTGCTCTCCAAGTCCCAACAGCACCAACAGCTGCCCCAACAGCCACAGCACCTGATACAACGGCATCATCTCCTGCCTCATTCCTATCTACTGAAGCATTCCCCCCTCGTTGAGCTTCCCTTGCTTGAATTTCGGTTTCTAATTCATCAAATCCTTCTCAGATTTGGGTATTTAAATCTGTTGTCATGTCGCCCCCCTAAAAAAACTTAAAATCTCCTATCAATCAGTATAACGCAAAAAATTAAGCCTTGTAAAATGTTTTTTATTACCAATTGATTTTTAAAAAAAATTTTCAATATTTAAATCTTCACCTTTTTCAAAGCACTTAACAAGGGTTTTCATTTTTTCACTCACAAATAAAACATCAAAAAAACACGTTTGCAATTTTTTTTACAAACGTGTTTTTTATTTTAAAGTACTTTATCAAATACCTGAGCGAGAACCTCCTCCTCTTCTTCTGCGTCCCCGAGGAACAGCACTTCTGGTCCCCTCTGGAACAGCTTGTCCACCGCCAGCCTCTCTCAACCCTCTTGAGGCATCAGATGACCTTGTTGTATCTGTATTAGAGCCATTATTAAAGGTTCCGTTTATAGCTCTTTGACATTCTGGATATGCTTGAACCAAAGCTTTTCTAATCTTAAGCTCTGCTTGTGGTGAAATAATTCCACCCTCAGCTTGGCTCAAACGCATGGCATACTCTTGCCATTCTTCTTGCGTCATACCCATAAAGCCACCTTCTTGCAT